>CAWBIG010000165.1:0-14833 GCA_963788435.1 uncultured Acidobacteriota bacterium
GGGCAGCGCTGCGGCCACACTGTTGGGCGATCCGGATGCGAACCGGGCAAGGATTTGCCGGGCGCCGGCCTCCACCTGATATGCATCCCCTAGATTGATGGTCTCCGAGCCGCTCATGACGGCTTCATCCAGGCCTTGAGCGCCCGCGCCTTCGATCTCTGGGTGAATGGAGATGGCGCCCACGGACTGGACAGCGCCGGCGAAGCCGAGGTCCTGTCGGAAACCGAGCATCGATTCCATGCCGGCATTGGAGCCGGGAGCGAAGTCGACGCGGGCCAGCAGCGCGCGGCTGTCAGAGGGCGTGTCCTCCACTTCAGCGGAGATGCGCCGTCCATCCTCGCCGAAGGCTCCCTGGCTGCCAGAAGCCACCAGGCGCGCCTTGAGCCTGGGGCGGGAATGGGATCCTTCAGAGACGACCACAAGGGGACCGTCCTCAAGCATGCGCAGGAGGGGCCGGTTGGCGGCGGATTTGAGCGTCCACGCCCAGTCGTCCTTTTTATCGCTGGCGTTGCGAGGCTGCGCGGGCAGCCACTGCAGGGCCTCGTAAAGTGTGTGGAGGGTCAGGTTGACTACGGCGCTGGACTGAACTGCGGACGTTTTCGCGCAGCGAGGGCAGGAAATACGCGCCCATGACCTTGACGGAATACAGGCCGGGAAGGATGCCGGTAAAAGTATAGCGGCCCTTTGCATTGGTGTAGGCGCTGGCCACAATGGTGAAGTCCGGCTGGAGGAGCTGGACGACCGCGCCAGCCTGGGGCGCGCCCGCGGCGTCGCGCACGAATCCGGATACCGACGCCGGGGCGGCAGCACGCATCGAGGCTGCCCCAGTGGCGATCAGCATCAGAAACAACGCGAAATGGATCCTGCAGCGTATCACGTAGCCGAGTAAGTTTCCGGCGTCCCTGGCATATTCCAAGCCATGATCCCGTGCCGTCTCCTGGTCTTGCGCCTGGTCAACGTACTGCACGGGAAGTTGCATACTATTCCACGACAAAAGGGGCCGATTGCGCAATCCCTTGTTTCGAAATTTCGTCGTTTACCTTGATTGTGACCTTATACTTGCCCGGCTGGAGGCCAGCCAAAGGCAGAGTCTTGTCCACGGTTAGCTGGTCGCTGTGCGAGCCAAGGTCTTTAGAATCAATCTCTTTTGAAAGAATCACGTCATTTGTGGCAGTGTCGACGATTTCGTAGGTGACGGTTGCCGAATTGCTCTTCGACGCCTCGTCGATTCCCAGGTTGTAGACCTGCATCCAGAATGCGAGATCCTGATTCCGGCTTGTAGGTGACGGGAAAGGCGGGACCTGCGGTAACGCGGGGACAGATCTTGGTGTTGCCGATGACGCAGTTGCCTTCGCCGATGTCGTGGGTACTGACTGGCGAGATCGAATCGGCCAGGATCAGGGATGAGGTGCCGAGCTTCTCGTCCTGGTATTCGGGAACGTTGAGAGCGCGGCCATAGATGCCTATGTGATCGGGGTTATTCACATCCTTGATGGCGATGTCGAGGCGGTACAGGCCAGGCGACAAAGGCAGCGCCTTCCAGTAAATCTTCTTGTAGTCGAGGGTCGATTGCAGCAGCTCGGCAGGCTGCTCCACTTGCACGGTTTCCTCGAAGGTTTGGACGGTCTTGTGAGTGATGGTCGTCACCTTGCCCAGGATATTGACCTCGCCGGTGGAGACGCCATTCACGGTCTTGAAAGTGATGTCGCGGTTGCGGAGCTGAATGGTGACGGGAACCAGAATGGTGCCATCCGTGACCTTGACGAAATCGGTGCGGACATCGAAGGGCAACGGCGGCCCAGTGAGGATTTTGTGCTCGGTGATGAATGCATCCAGGTCAGTGAATTTGACCGGCGGCGGAGCGAAGATTTTGGCTTCCAGCTCGAGGCGATCGAACTCCTTGGAGGCAGTGGCAGGAGCGCATGGGACCGCTGCCGAGGGTCTCAAGCCCGGAGCCGGCAAAACGATCGGCCTTCTTCGCCATGCCCATCTGTTCCCACTGGGTGAGGCCCATGCCGGGCACGTGCGATAACGCGTCCTTCTCGCCGCGGTCGATGGTGAAATGGTAGTCGCCGCACATGCAGGTATCCACGAATTCGAGGTCGACGTTCTCGCCCACGCCCTCGAGATAGCGGTAGTGCCAGACTTCAAAGGGGAAAGTTGAGGTTTCGCCACCGCCCTCGTCGTAGGGGCGCTGATAGGAGCCGCCGGAGGGGTGCGAATCGACGTCGTCCGGCTTACCCCACATGATGTAAATGCGGCCGCGATCGGTCTTCCAGCCGGGCTTGCCGGCGGAGTAGTGCTCATTGGCATAGGCGATGCGGCGGTAGTGCTCTTCGCGAAATTCGTTTTCCGGGGAGTCGGGATTCGGATTGCGCCGCTGCCAGAACGCCTCAATGAATGCCTCGCGCTCCTCGTCGTTGGCGAGGTTCTTGAAGGCCTTGCGCTCCTGGTCAGTGATGATGTACGCGACGTCCTGATCCAGCCAGGTCTTATAAGCACCCTTCAATTCCTGCCTCAGCTCCTTCTGGGCCTTGAACTGATCCTGGTCGCTGCGGGGCCGGTTGAGCGGGTCCTGCTCCTGATCGGAAGTGGACGATGGAGACTGGGCAATGAGACGGAAAGACGGAATGCAAAGGAAGCCGCAAAGAACAGCAGCAGCGAAAATTGGACCGCGGGTGGACATCATGAAGCAGGAACTCCTAGACTGCCCTATTTTACGAGCCATAGAAGCGCGGGGCAAGCCTCGCAGCCAAGGCTCTGCCCCGGGTCGCTGCACTTTAGACTCTGAAGCGGCGGCAACGGTAAGCCGCAGAGTGGGGAAAAGGCCTATACTTGAGCAAGAAAACCTGAGACCAATGGCATGCCGCCCCCGTCCAAAGGGCAGGCGGAATCATCTGAATTGCCTTTTCTTTTCCCTTGGCAATACCAGACCGCGCGCCTGAACCGCCAAGGGAACAGCCGGCGCCAGGGATGGTGCCTCTAGTAATGCCTCGCTCTCTGCGGCAGCGGTATGAAAGGGAGATGAAAAGGCCCCGGAAGCCCGGAAATCATCCTGAACTGGGAACCGGAGGACAGGGCGTTACGTAGAATGAGATGAAGTCTCCTGGGGAGCAATTGCAGCAATGAAGAAAATACTTCTGATCGTACTCGCTATCCTTGTTGCCGCGGGCTTGGTCACCTTCATGGTGGTGAAGCAGCAATCCGGTTACACCAAGGTGATGACGGCCAAACTGACCAAGCAGGACCTGTCCACAGTCGTGAGCGGCACCGGGCAGATCAAGCCGAAAACCTATGCCGTCCTGGGCGCGACCGCCATGGGACGCGTGACCCACCTCTTCGTGAAGGAAGGGGATCATGTAAAGAAGGGTCAGGTCGTGGCCGAAGTCGAAAACGTGCAGCAAGGGGCAGCGGTAAGCGGCCAGCAGGCGACCATCGCGTCGTATAAGACCGACATCGCTTCCTATGTGGCCGCGGAGAAGACGGCGCAGGCCAACGTGGAGCACGCGCAGGCGGACCTGGAGCAGAAAAAGCTGGACTGGGATCGCGCACAGGCCCTTTACAAGGCCGGGATCATGGCCAAGCAGGACTACGATGCCAAGAAAGCGGCCTATGACCTGGATGTGGCCATCGCTGGCCCAGGCCGTGGCCGGGGTGAACCAGGCCAAGGCGAACACGGCTTCGGCGCAAGGACATTTGCAAACCCAGATAGCGACTTTGCGTTCCTACCAGAACGCGCTGGACCTGACCGAATCCACTGCTCCTTTCGACGGCATTGTGACCGATGAGCCGGTACGCCAGGGCGAGACGGTGGTGGAAGGAATCCAGAACACCAACGGCTCGACCTTCATGACCATCGCCGATATGAGCGTAGTTACGGCCGAAGTGAAAGTGGATGAAACCGACATCGTGAACGTCGCGCTGGGCCAGGAGGCCGACGTGACCGTGGACGCGATTCCCAACAGGATTTTCAAGGGGCACGTGACGGAGGTGGGCGACCAGGCTCTGCTGCGGTCGACCGGCGTGGCCACTTCGCAGTCGACAACCGGCACGGAGGAAGCCAAGGATTTCAAGGTGGTGGTTACGCTAGATCATCCGGACGACCAACTGCGGCCGGGGCTATCCACCACGGCCAGGATCATGACTGCGCATAAGGCGGACGTTCTGGCGCTTCCCATCCAGGCATTGACCATCAAGCCCCAGGATGCGAAGGCCGGCAAGAATGGCAGCGTGGAGGCGGCGACCGACACCAACTCGTTCGGCATCCAGAAGCAGGATCAGCAGGGCGTGTTTGTGCTGCGCAAGGATGCGCACGGCAAGCTGCGGGTGCACTTTGCGCCGGTAACCACCGGGATCACGGGAGCGACGGACATTGAAGTGCTCTCCGGGCTGAAGGTAGGCGACGAGATTGTCACCGGGCCCTACAAGACGCTGCGCGGCCTGAAGGACAATGCGCTGGTGAAGATCGACACGTCGGCGCCGCCGGTTCTGACAACCAGCGGTTCCGGAGCATCGTAATAGCAAGAGGTTCAGCGCGGGCGTGAACCCGCGACGAGGAACGTACCAGGAGGCAAGCGGGCGAGGATTTCGCTTGCCGTGCGCCGGAGAACGCGGATTGCAGCCGGCAGAGGAAGATATGGGAATGGCCCTGGACAGCATCGGCGCGGAAGCGCAAGCCAAACAGACTCCGCCACCCACCGGTGACGTAATCGTGGTGGAAGACCTGTGGCGCACCTACGACATGGGCGCGGAACAGCAGGTGCACGCGCTGCGCGGCATCAACCTGAAGATCCAGCACAACGAATACGTCGCCATCATGGGCCCATCGGGGTCGGGCAAGTCGACGCTGATGAACCTGATTGGGTGCCTGGACACGCCCACCCAGGGCAAGTACTGGCTGAACGGCCAGCTGGTGAGCGAGCTCGACGACGACCAGTTGGCGCGCATCCGCAACAAGGAGATCGGGTTTGTTTTTCAAACGTTCAACCTGCTGGCGCGCGCAACCTCGCTTCACAACGTGGAATTGCCGCTAATCTACAACGGCACGCCCACGGTGGCGCGGCTGGAGCGGGCCCGGAAGGCGCTGGCGGACGTGGGCCTGGACGATCGCATGAACCACAAGCCCAATGAGCTCTCCGGCGGGCAGCGGCAGAGAGTGGCCATCGCGCGCGCGCTGGTCAACAGCCCCTCCATCATCCTGGCCGACGAGCCCACCGGGAACCTTGACTCCAAAACCGGCATCGAGATCATGGCGCTGTTCGACAGCCTGCACGAGCGCGGCAACACCATTGTGCTGGTGACCCACGAGCAGGACATCGCCGAGTACGCGCATCGCGTGGTGCACATCCGCGACGGACAAATCTATTCCGACGAGCCCTCGCGGCGGCGGCGATAGGATGATCGCAATTCATCGAATGAAATGGTGAAGAAGTGAACGAGTGAAGAAGTGCGTCTTCGGTTGTCGCTCCTTCACCGTCTCACTCCTTCACCGCTTCACTCGGCTCGCTATAATCGACTCATGCCTCAAACTCAGAAGCCAGTGAACATAGATGCGCTGAAGGCGCTGGTGCGCACGGTGAAGGATTTTCCCAAGCCCGGGATTCTCTTTTACGACATCACCACCCTGCTGAAGGACAAGACAGGGTTCGCGCAGCTCATCGACGCGCTGGCGGCGCATTACCTGGCAGAGCAGATCGACCTGGTTCTGGGCATCGAGGCACGCGGATTCATTTTTGGTCCGGCGCTGGCCTACCGGCTGAATGCCGGTTTTGTGCCGGTGCGCAAGCCCCGCAAGCTGCCCGCGCCTGTGGCACGGGTGACCTACGACCTGGAGTACGGCTCCGATACGCTGGAGATTCACGTGGATGCGATCCGGCCAGGGCAAAAAGTGGTGCTGGTGGACGATCTGCTGGCCACCGGCGGCACCATGGAAGCGACGGTGAAGCTGGTAAGACAGCTCGGCGGCGAGATTGCCGGGCTCGCCTTTGCCGTGGAACTGGATTTCCTGAAAGGGCGCGATCGCTTCAATGAGTACGACGTGTTCAGCCTGCTGCATTACGACGAGTAGCAGCTATCAGCCTTCAGCTTTCAGCCCCCAGCTTGTGTGCTGCGGGAACAAGGCTGGCGGCTAAAAGCTGAAGGCTGATAGCTGTTTTCCTTTCGCTTCTTCTTCCCCTCCCGGACGCGTTATCCTAATCGGACATGCCATCTTCGCCGCCCCATACCGAAGCCAATCCCGGCCCGCCTCGGGACGACGCCTTTGCCGCGTTCCATCCGGTAACCGAGGAGTGGTTCCGCGCCGTCTTTGATGCGCCCACCGCGCCCCAGCGGATGGGTTGGCCGGTGATTGCGCGGGGCGAGAACGCGCTCATCCTGGCTCCCACCGGCACGGGAAAGACACTGGCGGCGTTCCTGTGGTGCCTGGACCGGCTGATGCTTGAAAACAGGGAACAGGGACCAGGGCTCAGGGATCAGAAAGACTGTGATGAGGGACAAGGGACAAGGGACAAGAAAGGCCGTGAGAAACGCGGAACGAAGATCGTCTATATTTCCCCGCTGAAGGCGCTGGCGGTAGACGTGGAGCGGAACCTGCGCTCGCCGCTGGCCGGAATTGCCAACATGGCACGGCGGCGGGGCATGGAGTTTCATGAGCCCACCATCAGCGTGCGCACCGGCGACACGCCGCAGCGCGAGCGCCAGCGCTACGCCCGGGATCCCGCCGACATCCTCATCACCACGCCGGAATCGCTCTACCTGCTGCTCACCTCGCAGGCATCCGAAGCGCTGCGCCGCGTCGACACCGTCATTGTGGACGAAATCCACGCGCTGGTTCCCACCAAGCGTGGAGCGCATTTGGCGCTGACGCTGGAGCGGCTGGAAGCGCTGGTCGGTCGTCCGCTGCAGCGCATCGGCCTCTCCGCCACACAACGCCCTCTCGAAGAAGTGGCGCGGTTCCTGGGCGGAGTGGAAATACAGCGAGTAGGGAGTAGGGCGAAGGGAGTAGAAAGCGCACCACACACGATCAGTGACGACCAGAGAGGAATCGCCACACTCGAGCAAAACCTCGAAGCACAGGATGCGGCCCCAGGCGAGCCGGGTGCTCTACTCCCTACTCCCTGTTCCCTGTTCCCTGGCTCGCCGGAAGTCGAGCCCCTCCGCTACCGCCCCGTCACCATCGTCAACGCCAGCGGGCGCAAGCAGCTTCGCCTGCGCATTGAAGTGCCGGTGGAAGACATGGCGCGGTTGAACACGATGGAGGAGATTCCCAGCGGGCCGGCATCGCAAACGCCGCGGCGCGTGTCCATCTGGAACGCCATCCATCCGCGGCTGCTGGAACTGATCCGCGAGCGCAATTCCACCATTCTCTTCGTGAACAGTCGGCAAGTTGCGGAGCGGCTGGCTGGCGCGCTGAATGAGCTTGCAGGCGAACCCATTGCGCGCGCCCACCACGGTTCGCTGGCGGCCTATCAGCGTTCGGTGATTGAAGAGCAACTCAAGGCGGGACAGATCAAAGCGCTGTGTGCCACGTCAACTTTGGAACTCGGCATCGATATGGGCGCGGTGGACATGGTCATCCAGATTGAAGCGCCGCCGTCCGTAGCCAGTGGCATGCAGCGCATCGGCCGCGCCGGTCATCACGTGGATGCAGTCAGTGAAGGCATCCTGTTTCCCAAATACCGTGCGGACCTGGTGGCGTGCGCGGCGGTGACGCGTGCCATGCACGACGGCCACATCGAATCCACGCGCTATCCCCGCAATCCCCTCGACGTGCTGGCGCAGCAATTGGTCGCAATCGTGGCAAGTGCAGGGAACAGAAAGATAGGGGCCAAGGGACCGAGGGAACGAGGGAACAAGAAGGCGGGGACGGGGGAGCAGACCAGCCTTGGAATTCCTGACTCCGTTGACTCCGCAAGCTCCGCTCACTCCGCTTCGGCTGAAGTCTCCGCCGATTTTCTATATGACCTCGTCCGCCGCGCGGCGCCGTTCGGCGCGCTCACCCGCTCTGCCTTCGATGGCGTGCTTGATCTACTCAGCGGCCGCTACCCCTCCGACGAATTCGCCGAGCTGCGCCCGCGCCTCACCTGGGATCGCGTGCGCAACGTGGTGACACCGCGCGAGGGCGCGGCGCGGCTCGCCATCCTGAACGCAGGCACCATCCCCGATCGCGGCCTTTACGGCGTGTTTCTGGCGCACAGCGAAGGCAAATCCGTGCGCGTGGGCGAACTCGATGAGGAGATGGTCTTCGAGTCGCATCCGAACGAGACCTTCATACTGGGCGCGTCCACGTGGCGCATCACCGACATCACGCACGATCGTGTGCTGGTGGAACCGGCGCCCGGCGAGCCGGGCAAGATGCCGTTCTGGAAAGGCGATGGGCCCGGCCGGCCGCTCGAGTTCGGCCGCCGCATCGGAGCGCTGGTGCGCGAAATCCGCGCCCTGCCCAAGCGCGCGGCGCTCACGCGGCTGGTAACCGAGCACGATCTCGATCCCAACGCCGCGGAGAATCTGCTTGAGTTTCTGGCCGATCAGGAAGCCGCCACCGGCGCCGTTCCAGACGACCGCACCATCGTCGTCGAGCGCTGCCGCGACGAGCTGGGCGACTGGCGCGTCTGCGTCCTGTCGCCGTTCGGCAGCCGAATCCACACTCCGTGGGCCATGGCCGTAAGCGCGCGCATCCGCGCCGCTGGCGGCCCCGAGGTGGAAACGCTATGGAGCGACGACGGCTTCGTGCTGCGCTTCCCTGACACCGACGAGCCGCCCGATCCGGACTGGATCATGGTGGAATCGGCGGAGGCCATGCAACTGGTGCTGCGGCAACTCGGCTCGACCGCGCTGTTCGCCGGGCGCTTCCGCGAAGCCGCCGGGCGTGCGCTGCTCTTGCCGCGCCGCCGCGCCGATCAGCGCTCGCCCCTGTGGCAGTTGCGAAAGCGCTCTTACGACCTGCTCAGCGTGGCCTCGCGCTATCCGTCCTTCCCGCTGCTGCTGGAGGCCTATCGCGAGTGCCTGCGCGACGTGTTCGATATGCCCGCGCTCATTGAAACGCTGCGCGCCATTGAGCAGCGGCAGTTGCGCGTGCACGTTGTCGATACGCGCAAACCCTCGCCCTTCGCCTCTTCCCTGCTCTTCAGTTACGTGGCCAACTTTCTCTATGACGGAGACGCGCCGCTGGCTGAACGCCGCGCCCAGGCCCTCACCATTGACCAGGAGCAATTGCGCGAGCTGCTGGGCGAAGCCGATCTGCGTGAGCTGCTGGATGCCGACGCCATTGCGGAAGTGGAAGAGACAGCCCAATGCCTGGCCGAGAATTATCGCGCGCGCTCGGCGGATGGAATCCACGATCTGTGCCTGAAGCTTGGCGACCTCTCCCGTGACGAGCTGCTCCGCCGCGTCGCCCAGCCCGAGCTTCTCGAACATCTCGACCGGCTGATTCGCGCGCGCCGATTATTGGAATTGCGCATCGCCGGAGATCGGCGCCTGATCGCAGCCGAGGACGCCGCGCGTTACCGCGATGCGCTCGGTGTTCCCTTGCCGCCGGGCCTCGCCGTCGCACTGCTGGAACCCGTCGCGCACCCGGTGCTGGAGCTGGTCAGGCGCTACGCCCGCACCCACGGGCCGTTCACCACGCGCGCCGCGGCAGAACGTTTCGGGCTCGAGCTCGATGACGTGGAAGCTGTGCTGCGCCAGCTTGCGCGTGAAGGCCGCGTGCTCGAGGGCGGATTCATCCCTGGCGGCCTCCATCGCGAGTGGTGCGATGCGGAGATTCTGCGCCAGATCCGTCGCAAGTCGCTGGCGCGGCTGCGGCGCGAAGTGGAGCCGGTGGAGCAGCACACATTGGCGCGCTTCCTCACTCACTGGCAGGGATTGCTGGCCCCGCGGCGCAGTGGCGGCGCGCATCTGGATGCGCTGCTCGATGTGATCGAGAACCTGCAGGGCGCGCCGCTGCCGGCATCATTGCTCGAGGCTTCCATTCTCCCCGCGCGGCTGGCCGGCTACGATCCCTCTGGTTTGGACACGCTGATCGCCGCGGGCGAGGTGACGTGGGCCGGCGTGGAACCCATGGGCGAGCGCGACGGCCGCATCGCGCTCTACCTCGCCGACAAATTGCCGCTGCTCCTCGCGCAGCGGCCGCAATCGGAACCGCTGACCGAGCGCGAAGAAAAACTGCTCGCGCTCCTCGAATCAACCGGAGCCAGCTTCTTCGATCCCCTGCACCAGGCCGCTGGCGGCGGATATCCCGGCGAAACCATCGATGCGCTATGGTCGCTGGTGTGGCGCGGCCTGGTCACCAACGATTCCCTGCACGCGCTGCGCGCCTACATCTTGCGCCCGGACACGCGCGGCGCTCGCCGCCCGCATCAAACCGGCGCGGCGTTCCGCTCACGTCGCACCACTCCGCCAAACGCGCAGGGCCGCTGGTCGCTCCTGCCCTTGCACACATCTGTAGCGCAGCCCACCGCCACCGAGCGCAGCCATGCCCTGGCCATGCAACTGCTGAACCGCTACGGCGTCCTCATGCGCGAGCACGCCGCAGCCGAAAGCATCCCCGGCGGCTTCAGCGCCGTCTACGACGTGCTCAAGGTCCTTGAAGAAAGCGGCCGCATCCGCCGCGGCTACTTCGTCGCCGGACTTGGCGCAACTCAGTTCGCGCTTCCCGCCGCGGTGGACATGCTGCGACAGTTGCGCTCCGCGCCCGAAGCCGAAAAGCCCGAGTTTGTGCAGATGGCCGCGGCCGATCCCGCCAACCCCTACGGCTCCGTCCTGCGCTGGCCCGATCTGCCCGTGATGGACGAAGATTCCGAGTCGGCTCCGCGGGTGCTCACCCGCGCGGCATACGCTGAAGTCATCCTGCGCAACGGCCAGCTCGTTGCATGGCTGCGCCGGAACAATCCCAACCTGATGGTGTTCCTTCCCGCCGACGAGCCGGAGCGCTCGCAGTTGGCCGCGGGCCTGGCGCACTTCCTCTGCGCGCGCGGCCAGGAGCGCATGCACGCCGACCGACGCGAGGGCGTACTCATCACCACCATCAACGGCCAGCCCGTGGCAGCACATCCCATGGCGCGCTTCCTCATGGACGCCGGCTTTCATCCCGGACCGCTGGGCATGCACTTGCGTCGCATTCCGCTGGCGTTGGGCAGTGCGCAGCAAATTCATCGCGACCTGCAATAGAGCTAGCCCCGACCGGCGCGACTGCGCATCCTTATTTCTGCTTCATCTGCCGAATCAGGTCCCTGGTCTTCTCGTCGGCCTTCAACCAATCCAACAGTTGCCCCGTCAGGTCGACATTTTGCGATGCGATATCAGGCGCGGGCGCCGGAACCACCATCGACAGGTTCTCCGACTTTGAGAGTTCCTGAACCGCGGGTGCAATCGCCGCAAGGATGTTATCCATTGGCGCGTTCGCTGAAAACACTTGCTGGTGCGCGAGCTCCTGCGATTCCCCACCCCACTTGTTCAGCTCATCCACTTTTTTCTGATCGTTGGCTTGTTTTGCCTCTTGCATTTCCATACGCTTCTGCTGCAGAACTTCAGCCCACAGCGGCGACCGGTAGTAGGCGAGGGCGATTGCCTGGCGGTCGAACGTTCCCACGCGGGCTGCCTGTGCGGTCCCGCCTCTTACGCCAATAACCACCGCGCCTGCAAGAAGGATTGCAGTCATCCACTTCATCCGATGACCCTCCTCGCCGCGGATTCTAACACCGTTCCGCTCAACCCTTTTGTGATGCAGAATGAGAACAGATCTTAGAATCGAATCATGCCCGAAGGCGACACCATCTTCCGTTCGGCCCGTGCGCTCGGGCGCGCCCTCGGCGGCCGCGTCATCACCGGCTTCCGCTCCGCTTACCCGCTGCTGACGCGCTATCACGATGACACCCCGCTCACCGGCCAGGCCGTGGAGCAGGTCGAGTCGCGCGGCAAGTGGCTGTTGATGCATTTTTCCGGCGGCGCCACGCTCGCCACCCACATGCTCATGAGCGGAAGCTGGCACATCTACCGACCCGGCGAGCACTGGCAGAAGCCGCGCTCCACCGCGCGCATCGTCATTGAAAACGCGGAGTATCATGCCATCGGCTTCAATGTCCCCGTGGCGGAGATGCACACCACTGCATCGCTCGCGCACGACCGGCGATTCCCGCAAACCGCCAACGATCTACTCCGTGGCGAATTCGACCTCGACGCCGCCGTGGAGCGCATCGCCGGACAACCGTGCGATCAGATCGGCGACCTGCTGCTGAATCAACGCGTCATGGCCGGCGTAGGCAATGTCTTCAAGTCGGAGGCGTGCTTCGTTGCCGGAATCCATCCCTTTGCCAGGGTCGGCATGCTCACGCGCGCGGAGATCCAGCGCGTAATCCGCGTGGCCCATCGTCAACTGGGATCGAACGTGCTTGAAGACTCCGCCGACACCATCGTCACCTGGCGCGGCGCAGGCCGCCGCACCACGAACCGCTCCGACCCCACGGAAAGCCTCTGGGTCTACGGGCGAAACGGCGAGCCGTGCCGCAAGTGCGGCGCGCGCATTCGCCGGCGCATCCAGGGCTTCGACGCGCGCGTCACCTTCTGGTGCCCCGAGTGCCAGCCCATGCCGGACGGCTCCGACGTGGACGGGTGAAGACAGCTTTTAGCTCTTAGGACTTAGCCCTTGGTTCCGACCGGAGCACACAGTGTCCCACGCGCCCCAAGCTAATAGCTAATAGCTAAAGGCTAAAAGCTGCTCTTCAATTCCCCGGCTTGGGGCTGCCGATCCCGAAGATCTTCTGCAGAATATTCCGATGATCCGGCGGATGGTCGCACGTATCGGTCGGCGCAGTGCCGTCCAGAAACGCCGCCGTGTAATCGTCGGGACACGCCGCGTCGGCCAGCAGATTCGTTCGCCCGGTCCAGGTTCACAATTTCGACGCCTTCGGGCGGCGTGAATTCGTGAGTGTCGGAGTACTGCGGCAGTTCGACGGCCTGCTTCATGAACGCCGCCCAGATCGGCAGCGCGGCGTCCGCGCCCTCAATTTCCAGATCGGTGTAGTCGTCGTTGCCCACCCACACCACGCACAGCAGATTGGTGGTAAATCCGGCAAACCACGCGTCGTGCTCGGTGCCGGTTTTGCCCGCGGCCGGCGCCAGGAATCCCATGTTGCGCACGCCGGCTCCGGTTCCGCACATAATCCGCCCGCCAACCCGGCAGCCGGCGCTCCCGTTGCCTTGCAGAACCGCCTCCATCAAGTTGGTGGTTAGGAACGACACCCGCGGGTCCAGAACTTGCTGCGTGGTCGGCGTAAAGTCGGTGATGATATCGCCGGTCGAAGTGCGCACGCTGGCCACCATCCACGGATCGATGTGCATGCCCCCGTTGGCGAACGTCGTGTACGCGCCGGCCATCTCCATCGGCGTCGAGTCGTAGGCGCCAATCGCCAAAGCCGGCGTGCCGCGCGCATTCTTGATTCCCGCATCGCGCGCCAGTTGCGCCACCCGGTCAAAGCCCACCATCGCCGCCAGGCTGATGGTGGCGTTGTTGTCTGACCGCATCAGCGCAAAGCGCGCCGTGATGTCCCCGTAGTACTCGCCCCCCAGGTTGCGCGGCGTGTATTCCTTGTCGCCCACTTCGTACGTCGACTGCTGATCGTTCAGTATCGTCACTGGCGAGAAAAGCTTCTCCTGGCCCGGCAGCGGTGTGCCCTCCACGGCGCTGGTGAACGCCGATGCATAAACAAACGGTTTGAAAATCGACCCCGTGGGCCGCTCCGCCACCGCGTGGTTCAGCTGCGATGCGCCGTAGCTGCGCCCGCCCACCAGTGCCAGCACCTGCCCCGTGTGCGGATTCAACGCTACCAGCGCCACCTGCGGGTAACTGTACGCGCGGCCCAGTTTGCGGTCGCGCGCGTGCTTCCGGTCCACAAGCTGGTCCACCTCGTGCACGGTGTTGTCCACCGCAACCGTCGCCAGCCGTTGCAGGTCCGGATCCAGAGACGTGTAAATGCGCAGCCCTTCCAGGTCCACATCCCGTTCCCCCAGCTTCTGCAGCAACTGGTCGTGCACCAGGTCTACAAAATACGGCGCCTCGCTGGCGTCCACGCTGCCGGTGGATAGATGCAGCGGTTCCTCCTTCGCCTGCTCCGCTTCCTCCTTGGTAATGGCTCCGGTCTCCACCATCGAGTCCAGCACCAGGTTGCGCCGGTCGATGGCGCGGTCCGCATGCCGCCACGGATTAAAATAACTCGGCCTCTGGATCATGCCTGCCAGCAACGCGCATTCCGCCAAGTCCAGTTGCCGCACATCCTTGCCGAAAAACACATGCGCGCCTTCGCCGAATCCATTCACTGAAAAGCTGCCGTGCTCGCCCAGCGGCACCTGGTTCGCATAGAGCTCGAAGATCTGCTTCTTGTTGAAGCGATGCTCCAGGTGGAAAGACACCATGATCTGCGTCAGCTTGTACTGGATGGTGCGGTTGTCGGCCACAAATAGCTGCTTGGCCAACTGCATGGTAAGCGTGGACGCCCCGCCCAGATGCTTGCGGTCGCCAACCAGGTCGTGCCACGCCCAGCTGATCATGCTGGGGAAGTACACCCCGCCATGCTCGAAGAACCGCCGGTCTTCAATGGCCAGCACCGCGTGCACCAGGTTCGGCGGAATCTCGTCGTAGGTGATCAACCGCCGCTTGGTTCGGTTCACGTCCGCGCTCAGGCCCGTGATCAGCAGCGGCTCCAGCTCATAGCTGGCCAGCGCCTGCCCGTGATCGTCGGTGATCCCTTCCACCACGCCGTCGGCAACGTGGATGGTGGCCCCGTCCTGCGCATGATATGACTGCGGACCCGGCAGCACGCTGATGGATCCCGCGCCCTCC
>CAWBIG010000166.1:0-17778 GCA_963788435.1 uncultured Acidobacteriota bacterium
GGGCACGCCTCCAGAGGCTTCGCTGCGCACCTACATCGAGAAGGTGCGGGCGCAGCAGGCGGCTGAGGTGCGTACGCCGGGCTCGATCTGGAGTCCCAACGGGCAACTGGTGCGTCTGGGCACGGATGTGAAGGCGTTTCGCGTGCACGACGTGGTGCAGGTTGTGGTGAGTGAGAGCCTGGCGGCCTCGACCGACGGACAGGTGAAGAACGCGCGCGCCTCGAACGCGAGTTCGGGTCTGACGTCGCTGTTCGGTGCTTTGAAAGCGAGTAATGCGCTGCAGAACCTGGTGAATCAGACCTCGGCATCGGGATTGACCGCGCAGGGGCAGAGCACGACCAGCTCCAGCCTGGAGACGGCATTCGGCGCCGAAGTCGTGGACGTGCTGCCCAACGGGATGCTGGTGGTGCAAGCCACGCGGCAGTTGACGTTCTCCCAGCAGACGCAGCTGATCCGGCTGCGCGGCCTGGTGCGGCCGGAAGATGTGAGCGCGCAGAACCAGGTGATGTCGAATGCCATGACCGATCTGGAGCTGGAGGTGACGGGCAAGGGAATCGTGAACGATTCCACCTACCGGCAGAACCCGCTGGTGCGGTGGTTGGAGCGGGCGCTCGTTTTCTAAGAGCAGGGAACAAGGGACCAGGGGACCAGGGGAACAAGGGACCGAGTAGGAGTTGAAGGTTAACCGGTAAGGGCTAACAGTGCTGCAATTGGGAGCGGGGCGGTGATGCGGCTGGCGCGAATGAGTGGTATAGCAACGGTAATGGCGGCGATGCTGGTTTCCGCGGCGCCGGGCCAGAACGCTCCGGCCGAGAAAGCGCGGATTAAGGATGTCGCCTCCATCGGGGGCATTCGCGACAACCAGCTGGTGGGATACGGGTTGGTGGTCGGACTGCGCGGAACCGGTGACAGCCAGCAGACGATCTTTCCGTATCAAACGCTGGTTTCTGCGCTGGAACGGATGGGTATCACGGTGCCACAATCGGGCGCCATCAGCGCGGCCAACATGCAGGTGAAGAACATGGCGGCAGTGTTCGTGGTGGCCACAATGCCGCCCTTCAGTCAGCCTGGGTACAAGTTGGATATCACGGTATCGTCGGCGGGCGATGCGCGGTCGCTCGAGGGAGGGATCCTGCTGATGACGCCGCTCTACGGGCCCGACGGCCAGATTTACGCTCAGGCGCAGGGAGGGCTGGTGCTGGGTGGATACTCGGTGACGGCGGCGGGCAACACCCAACGGGTGAATCACCCCACCACTGCGAGAATCCCCAACGGCGCTCTGGTGGAACGGGCGGTGCCATTCGACCTGAAGCAGCTGCAGACGATCAGCGTGGTGCTGGACGATGCGGACTTCCACACCGCTGAGAAGATGGCGGTGGCCATCGACCAGACGCTGGGGGCCGCGCGGGCGCACGCCGTAGACAGCCGCCGGGTGGAGATCGCGCCGATTGAGGGCGAAGACCGGGCCGCATTGCTGGACAAGATCGAAGGTACCGAAATTGAAGTGTGGCCGAGAGCGCGCGTGGTGGTGAATGAGCGCACGGGAACAGTGGTGATTGGCGGAACCGTACGGCTGCAGCCGGTTTCGATCCTTCACGGAGGGCTTTCAGTGAATGTGATTTCGGTACCGCTGGTGTCTCAGCCCAATCCATTGTCCGGCGGCACCACCCAGGTGGTGCAGCAGACTACGGTGGAGACACAGGATAAACCGGTCAACCGCATCGACCTGAAAGAAGGCGCAACGGTTGAGGATCTGGTACGGGAATTGCAACGAACAGGGGCAACGGCACGCGATGTAATCAGCGTGCTGCAGGCCATGAAGGAAGCCGGGGCTCTCGAAGCGGACCTTGAGGTGTTGTAAGGGCAGGGAGCAGAGAACGGGGTCACGGAGATGATATGGAAATGCAAGCAGCTGCAATGAGGGCGAAGGCAACGGTGGCGGATCAAAGCACGGCGCAGCCCTCGCCCCGCCTGATTTCCGCGGCGCACGAGTTCGAAGGACAGATGCTGAAGGAGTTACTGAAGCCGATGACGGAATCCGATGGGCTGGGCGGATCGGACCAAGGCTCGCAAGTTCTGAGCGAGTTCAGCTCCGAAGCGCTGGGGAAGGCGCTGAGCGAGCAGGGCGGGTTCGGAATAGCGAAGCAGATCATTGCCCAGCTCTCCCGTTCCGGTAACCGGTCCGATACGGAATCGGTAACCACAAATGGACACCTTAATACCAGCATGAGCCGCCTTAAATGACTAAGGTGATTGGAGACAGCGCCGATAAAAACGGCGAGGAGCAGTTTGATGGATATTCGCAGCGGGTTGGATGGATTGAAATCGCTTTTGGGGGTTACACCGGCTACGCAGTCCGGCGCGCAACCTGTACGCAGCGGCAGCGCGGCAAAGGAGACGAATGCCGAAACCTCCGACCGGGCCACCCTAAGCAGCGCGGGCAGCGGAGTGGCGCAGTCTGCCGCCGACAGCGGCGTGCGCATGGACAAGGTAGCGTCGATCCAGGCTGCGCTGGCGGCGGGGACGTACAGCGTTCCGGCCTCCGCGGTGGCGTCGCGGATGGTCGATGCGATGATCGCGGCGGGCCAGTAATTCCGTCCGCCGGAAACCAGGATTTCTGAGAATCGAATCATGCAGGCATTCACCCGAATCCGGGTCGCACCGGAGCTGAAGCAAATCATCGCGGAGACATCGCGGGCGCTGGCATGTCTTGATGTGGACCGGCTGGAGGAACTTGCCGGCTGCTGCCAGGCGTTGAACCGCGATCTGCCGCCGAGGAAGGATCTTGAGCGGCAGGCGGCGGAAGCGCGAAGCGATATGGCGATCTTTGGGCATGTCCTCGAAGCCACGCGCGCCAACCTGAATGTGATGCGGCGGTTGCGCGACCTGCGCCAGAGTACTGCGGAATATGGAGAGCCCAAGGGAGCGCGCGGCTGGAACGGAGGCGTCGATGGGAACCATTAGCTCCGCCTTCAGCCTGATTTCCGGCGCTCTCGACGCCGATCAGAGCGGGTTGAGCATCGTTGCCGGCAATGTAGCCAACGCCAACACGCCCGGTTATACCGAGGAGCAGCCCAACTGGGCGGAGAACACGCCGGTCACCATCAACGGAATCTCCTACGGAACCGGCGTAACCGAGACGGGCGCGACATCCGTGCGGGACCGGGTGCTGGAACAGCGGCTCGACCAGCAGCAGCAACTGGCTTCGGCTTCGACCACGAGGCTGGCTGCGCTCGATACACTTCAGACTCTGTTCACGCCGGACTCGGGCAGTTCGACGGCCGGCGACATTGGCAGCGACATCACCAGCTTTTTCGATTCTTTTTCTTCCCTTGAGGCCAATCCGAGTGACGATGCACTGCGGCAGCAGGTGCTTTCCTCGGCCGCCATCCTGGCCGGCGACATCTCCAACGCGGCATCCAGTCTGAACCAGCAGCGTTCGGCACTGGATCAGGAGGCCACCGGCGTGGCCACGCAGGTGAATGCGCTGACCACGTCGCTTGCACAATTGAATCGGCAAATCCAGTCCAACTCGCCCGATGCGGACGCTGGTACGCTGGAGGATCAGCGGCAGGAAGATCTGAGCCAGCTTTCGCAGTTGATTGGCATCAACCAGATCACAACCGAGAACAACGGGCTGACCATCACCACCACTGCGGGGCAGACGCTGGTCTCGGAAGGGACGAGCACGACGCTCACTGCCGGCACGGTGAATGGCGTCACCGACTTTTTTGTCGGCGGAACCGATGTAACTTCGCAGCTCGCGAGTGGCGGCGGATCGCTCGGCGGCTATCTTACGGCACGCGACCAGGACATTCCCACGACGCTCAACGCGCTCGATCAGCTAGCCTACGGCATTTCCAACCAAGTCAACCAGCAGAACGCCGCCGGCTCAGACCTCAAGGGCAGTCCGGGAGGAAACATCTTCTACCAGCCTACCCAAACCACGGGCAGCGCTTTAGAAATGAGTGTCGTGATGACCGATCCCGGCGGCATTGCGGCGGCGGCATCGGGAGCGGGCTCGGACAACGACTCCAATGCGATTGCCCTGTGGAATCTGGGCAATCAGGCAACCATCCGTTCGGCTACTACGCAATTCAGCGTGACCCAGAACCTCAATTCCAGCGACGCCTCCGCTACCGGAAGCATTGAACTCTATGATTCCCTTGGAAATATCTACACGGCAACAATTGCTTATACCAACCAAGGTGGCAACAACTGGGGCTATTCCATCTCTCTGCCGGAGACGCTGAATGCGAACGCCTCCGTTTCCGGCCAGGTCAGCTACACGTTCGGCAGCGGGGAGACCGTCGATCCAACGACCAATTTGACGATCACCGGCACTACGGCATTGGGGGCTACGGCCACCATTACGGCGCCCGCGGTGACCGCCGGCGAGCCGCTGGGCAGCGCGGGACCGCCGGGTACCGGCTACGTTGGGGCGCTCGAGACTGCACTTTCCGCGAAGGGGATCACAAGCGTCAACGTCAGCACCAGCAATGGCGTCTTGACCATCTCCGGCGCTACCTCCACAAATGGCAATGTGATTGCCGACGCGGCAGCCACCAACGCCGCTGGAACTCTCCAGTTCAATGGGAGCGGAGCTCTCATCAGCCCGGCAGCCGATGTCGGCGGAATTACCTTTTCCGGTCTTAGCGACGGCGCCGCCCCGCTGAGCCTTACCTGGAATCTATACGGAACCAACGGCGCTGCGAATATTGGCCAGTCCGCCTCCGCCTCTGCGCAGACCGCCCAGAGCCAGAACGGTTACGCCACCGCCGACTCACCGGAGGAGTTTTTCTCGAACTTCGTGTCGACGCTTGGCTCCACGGTGAGCCAGGTGCAAACGGAAAACACGGCCCAGAATGCATCTGTGTCGCAGTTGCAGACGCAGAACAACGCGCTCTCTGAGGTGAACCTGAACGACGAAGCCTCTGCCATGACCACGCTGGAGCGGAGCTACCAGGCCGCTTCGCAAGTGTTCACAATGCTCAACACCATGATGGCGACGGCGCTAAACCTGGGCGAGCAGACGACCGTGTCATAACCCTTCTTTCTGAGAGAAAACGGAGACGGCCATGCGAGTCGATCCCAGCTACACCAGCAACCTTGTGGCCGCGCTCGATCAGGCGCAGTCGAACTCGCAGCAGCTTTCTTCCGAGCTGTCGAGCGGCGTGAGCGTCACTTCTCTCGGTTCGAATCCGGTGGCCGCAGGGGAGAATGTGCTTCTGCTCAACCAGATTCAGCAGGACGATTCCTTCACCCAGTCGTCCAGCCTGGTGACGGGACAGTTGCAGGTGGCCGATTCGGCGCTGGGGCAAGTGGTATCGCAACTCACTCAGGCTGTGTCGCTGGCAACCAGCGCCAACAACGGCACCATGAACGCGAGCGATGAGCAATCGATTGCCAGCCAGCTTTCGGGCATTCAGGCGGAGGTGCTTTCTCTGGCCAACTCGAATTACCAGGGCCAATACATTTTTGCCGGAGCCAGCAATTCCAGAACGCCATTCACGCTTTCAACGGCCACCTCGCCGGCCACGGTGACCTATAACGGCGACCAGGATGTGAACTACCTGGAGACGCCCAACGGCCAGAGCATCCAATTAAATGTTCCGGGGGATCAGATCTTCTCCGCCGCCGGTGCGAATAACGTCTTTGCCGCGCTTAATAACCTGATCGCCGACTACTCGGCAGGTACGGTCAACACCGGGCAAGCGGTGAACGATACGACTGCCCTTGGAACCGCCTTGAACTACGTTTCCCAGCAGCGGGTCACGATCGACAATTCCATCACCCAGCTAACCTCCGCCTCCAGCGCGGTCAGCAGCGAGCAGACGCAATTGACTGCGGCGCAGACCAACCTGATGCAGGCCGACGTGGCCCAGGTTTCCACGCAATTGTCGCTCTCTGAGACGCAGCAGACCGCACTTGAAGATGTGATCGCGCAAATCGGTTCCGACAGCCTGTTCAACAAGCTTCCGATCGGTGGATGATCGCCATTTCAGCACCAGAGTTCTATTTTCCCATGCTGCCGGTCCCGGTATACTGGAGCCACAGGACTCAATTGTGTTGGAACCGGTCCGCTTTGTCTGGAACGCGACGCGTGGGTCGCGGCTTATGCCGTGGCGCAGCAAGTATTTGCGTTGGCGAGTGGAAACTTACTCCGGGCAATGGGCCGGGGAGCTGTCCATCCGCGAAGTGCTTGGGTTCTTCTGGAATTCGCGCTGGGAGCTGCTAAGCTTCCTCCGATGGACCGGGCAAGTTCAACGGGAGGCGCGGCGCAAGTCCTGAGCTTCCGGCGCTGTCTGGGCGGGATGGGGAAGGGCTGGTAACCCAATGGCAAAGTTGATTTGGACGCGGCGGGATTGGATTAAGGCCTCGCTTGCAGCCGGAGCGGCGGGGGCAATGCCGCGCTGGGCAAGCGCATTCGACAAAACGGGCTCTCGCCTCAACTTCACCGGCACTGACTCGCTGCGTTCTCACGCAGAAGCACGCGGGCTGCTCTTTGGCTGCGCCGTGGATCCCTCATTACTGGACATGGACGGCATCGCCGCCGGGAACAGTACCGACCCTTACACGACCTTGATTGCCAGCCAGGCAAACATCGTGGTGGCGGAGAATTCCATGAAGTGGGGTCCGCTGCGTCCCACTCCGGATACCTACGACTTTACCCAGGCCGATCGACTGGTGCGCTTTGCCGCCCTCGCCGGACAGCGCGTTCGCGGCCACAATCTCTGCTGGCACCAGCAGTTGCCCTCATGGTTCAAAACCACTGCCACAAGCGACAATGCACGCAAACTGCTCACCGATCATATTCAGACGGTTGCCGGCCGTTACCGCGGGAAAATCCATAGCTGGGACGTGGTGAACGAAGCTGTCGAACTCAAGGACGGGCGTGCCGACGGATTGCGCAATTCGCCATGGCTGGGCCTCATCGGGCCTGAATACATCGAGCTGGCCTTCAAGACCGCGGCCGAAGCGGACTCCGCAGCCAGGCTTACCTATAACGATTACGGCATTGAACTCGACACCGATGATCAGGCCATGAAACGCGGCCAGGTACTTATGCTGGTGCGCCGGCTGAAGGCACGCAATATTCCCATCCATGCCGTGGGGGTGCAGAGTCACCTTCAGGCCGCTGGACCGCAGCCGGGAGAGGGACTACGGATTTTCATCCGCGAGATGAAGGCGTTAGGGCTCGAAGTCTACGTGACCGAAATGGATGTGAACACGCGCGGAGTCGATGGTGGGCCCGATGTGCAGGACCAGGCCGTCGCGCAGGTTTATGGCAGTTACTTGTGCCTTGTTCTTGAGGAACCGAATGCTTCGGTGGCGCTGACCTGGGGCATTACCGATGCGCATACGTGGTTGAATGCGAGCCACGGGGACTGGGCAAAGCGCTCAGACGGCGCCGAGCAGAGGCCATTGCCGTTTGACGCCGACCTTCAACCCACCCCTGCTTTCCAGGCGGCGCGGCAGGCACTCGATGCGGCACGCACGCTGGCGCCGGCTTCCGCACCGGACAAGCAGGACGAACAGGACCCCGCCCTCCTGTACCAGCCGTTTCGCGTGCCCGGCAGTCCGAACGGTCAAAAGCTCTCCCTCGCGCCCGTCTCTCCGGCGGGAAACATACTTACACCCAGGCAGCAATAGAGGATCATTCTCCTCTCAGCCCTGCCATTGGATCGATGGATGCGGCGCGCAGCGCCGGAAGCACCGAGGCCGCCAGCGCCAGCGCCAGCACGCCAATCGCGGCTGCCGTCAGCACCATCGGATCGAACGGGCTCACGCCGAAAAGGAATGTACGAAGCAGGCCGGATACCGCTGCGGCTCCGCCCAAGCCGATTACGCAACCGATAAAGCCCAGCTTGGCGCCGGATACGAGGACAAGCTTGATAATGGAGCCGCGTTGCGAGCCCAGCGCCATTCGAATCGCCATCTCCTGCACCCGAGAAGCCACGCTGAACGCGATCACGCTGTAAATGCCCAGCACCGCCAACAGGACCGCTGCGGCGGCAAATCCGCCGATGAGCACGGTGTTGAACCGCCGCGGCGCCTCGCTGGATGAGACGGCCTGCTCCATGGTCTGCACCTGCGTTAACGGCAACAGCGGATCAAGGGCCCGCACCACCGCGCGAAGCGAATTCTCCATCTGTTCCGGCGGTAGCGCGGAGCGAAGAACGATATATCCTCCGTTGCCGTCCACGTCCGTCGGCGAGACCAGGGATCCTCCATCGTCCAGCCCCTGCAGTTCCGGTTCGTAGTACTGCTCGATCGAGGGCTGATCCGGAGATTTCAGCTTCACGTCCGCAACCTCGCCAACCACTGTCATCCACGGCGTCTGCAGTTCCGGCGAGCCTATTCGGAGCCGCTTTCCGATGGGATCCTGTCCCGGCCAGAAGCGCTGCGCAAATTTGTGATTCACAATGACCACCAGTTGCGATCCATGCCGGTCGTCCGGGGTGAAAAACCTGCCCTTCAGCAGTGGAATTCCCAGCGCCTGAAATGCATTTCCCAAAACCTCCGATTCCGAAGCCAGGTTCATGTCCCCGCCTGCCGGGGCGTTGTATCCGTCCACCACAAACGTCGCATTTCTACTCACTCCGTTGGCAGGCAGTAGATCGATAATGCCCGCCGCCGTCACTCCGGGAAGTGCACTCAGCCGCCGCAACAGCTCCCGGTTGAACTCGTCAATCCGGTCCTGTTTCTCATATTGTTGCTGCGGCAACCCGTAGTTTGCGGTGGTTACGTGTTCCGGCAGAAAGCCAAGGTTCACATCGCGCATTTTGTTAAAGCTGCGCAGCAGCAGGCCTGAGGCTGTCAGCAGCACCAGCGCAATGGCGATCTCTGCAACAACGAGTGCCGATCTTAGCCGGGCAGTACCTCCGCCCTCGGAGCCCGAGCGCCCGCCTTCTTTCAGATTCGCGTTCACATTGGTTCGCAATGCGGCAAAAGCCGGCGCCAGCCCGCACAACAAACCGGTAAGGATTCCCAAAACCAGCGCAAAACCCACCACGGACCAGTTCAGCCCGATCTCGTCTACGCGCGCCAGCGTTTCAGGCAACACGCTCATGACGGCCTCCAGCCCGATCGCCGCCAGAATCAGCCCCAGTATGCCGCCGCTCACGCTCAGCACCAGGCTCTCCAGGATGGCCTGCCGCAACAGTTCCGCCGCCCGAGCGCCCAGGGCCAGCCGCACGGCCATCTCTCGTTGCCTCCGGATGGCGCGGACCAGCATGAGTCCGGCCAGGTTGACGCATGCAATCAGGAGCACCACCGTCACCGCCAGAAACAGGATCCGCAGCATCGGCCGCGTTTGCCCTACTGTGTCCTCCTGGAGCGGCCTAACCTGGGCCGTGATGCGGATGCTGGCAATCATTGCCGGGTAGCCGCGCATGATCTCCTGCGCCACCACCTCGGCATCGGCCTGCGCCTGCTGCGGACTCCAGCCCGGCTTCAGCCGTCCCACCATGCTATAGCTCCAGTTCGCTGCAGCCGCGGGCGCCAGTTCCTCCGGCCGATAGCTCATCGGCACCCACATCTCCACACGGTTCAGTTGGCCTGTCACCAGCGGGAATTCGAACCCCTTCGGCATCACCCCGACGATGATGTACGGCTTGCGGTCCAGAAGGATCTTGGTGCCCACCACCTTGAAGTCGCGATGGAATCGCTCCACCCAGCTCCCGTAGCTCAAAACGGCAAGTAGCTGGTTATGATCCACGTCGTCCTGATTGAATATGCGCCCAAGCTGCGGTTGCACCCCGAGCACCTGAAATACCCCCGCAGTCAATCGTGCGGCATTCACCTGCGCCGGCTCGCCGTTGCCCGATAATTCGTATTGCGCGAATTGGTATCCGCCCAGCGCGCTGAACCCGTGCGTCTCGCGCGTATAGGCTTTGATGTCCGGCACCGTCACGCTTAAAAAGTCGACCTTCGTGCCCTCCAGATGATCCCCAACCACCATCAGCCTTTCCCCATCCGGGAAGGGAAGAGGCCGCAGCAGAACCGCCTCCACAACCGAGAAAACTGCCGTGGTGGCGCCAATGCCGAAGGCCAGCATCAGCACCGCCGTTACGGAAAAGGCGGGTGCCTTTCCAAGCTGGCGGATCGCAAACTTCAGGTCGGAGACGATCTTCTCCATCTGGAGCCCTCGTTGTGAAAATTAGTCTAATGACCTTTTAGCACGCAGACCAACATAGACTTAGCGAGCTTGATTTTTAGTTACCGAATCCAGCACCCCCTTGATGCCATGAGGGAAATCGCTGCGACGCCGTTATGATCAAGATGTGTTCTCAAGCTGGCTGAAAATCTCCTCCATGTTCCTGTTGGTTTCCTCAGGCGCAGTCGCCGCAGCCGGCTTCGCCCAACAGCCCGTGTCCGCGCCGTCGCAGCCTGTGCAATCCTCTCCGTCTCCGGGCACCCGGCAGCCTCCCGCGGTGCAGCAGATTCCTCCACCTGAGCCGCCCCAGCCCATGCCCGGCTCGCCGAACCAACCCACCCTTCGCGTCACCACCCGCGAAGTCCTCGTCCCCACCTTGGTTGAAAAGCACGATGGCAGAATTCTATACGGCCTCAAGCCCGCCGATTTCATTCTCGAAGACAACGGCATCCCGCAGAAGGTCCGGGTCCAGGAAGAGTTGGATTCCGCTCCCGTCTCGCTGGTGGTTGCTGTGGAACAAGGCGGCGCCAGCGCGCTCGAGTTTGACAAGTTCTCCAAGCTCGGCCCCCTGCTCGATCTCTTCCTCTCCGATCCGCGCAGCCAGGCCGCACTGGTTGAATTTGATTCCATGCCCCACCTCACCCACGATTTCACCCGCTCGGAAGATGAGCTGACCAGTGACCTCCACCGGCTTCAACCGGGCGACGGCGGCGACGCCATCCTCGATACCGTCAGCTACGCCGTTGACCTGCTTGAAACCCAGCCCAAGGAGTACCGTCGCGTTCTGCTGCTCATCAGCCAGGCCCGCGACCACGGCAGCAAGCACACCAAGATTGAGCGCCTCATCAAGAAGATCGGCGAGTCCGACATCCTTGTCCTTACCGTCGAGTTCTCTCCCATCATGGCGGAGTTCACTCACGACCTCAAGGACAGCGGCGACAACCGCACCTTGAACCCGATCTCGGCGCTGGTCGCCCTCATTCAGGCGTTCCGCAAAAACATTACCAGGGAAATTGCCCTGATGAGCGGCGGCGAATATACCACCTTCATCACCGACAAAAAATTCGAGCAGCGCGTCCTGACCGCGGCTCGCGATGCCCGCAATCGCTACCTGCTCACCTTCAGCCCCTCAGATCCCACGGCCGGCCTGCACACCATCCGGGTGCACCTGGCCCAGGATTACAGCGCCCGCATCATCGCCCGCGCCAACTACTGGATCGGCGAAGAGGAGCCCGACGGCGCCGCGCAATAAAGTCCCACCAGGGGTCGATCTGGCTACTCTCCACCACAAACCATCGGCCCGCGAAAGTTCCCCCTTGCGCCCGTTCATGTTAATCTCAATTTAGACACTTGAGAGTGGACTTGAGAAAGCAAGAGGAGCAACACACGCCGTGCTGGCGACCGAAAAAAAAACTGACCTGATTCAACGCTTCCGCACCCACGATTCGGACACCGGTTCCCCCGAGGTCCAGATCGCGATTCTGAGTACGCGGATTGGCGAGTTGACCGAGCATTTTAAGACTCACAAGAAAGATCACGCCTCCCGGCGTGGCCTGCTTATGCTCGTCAGCAAACGCCGCCGCCTGCTGGATTACCTCAAAACGCATGATGCCGACCGCTACCGCGACGTCATCGGCAAATTAGGAATCCGCAAGTAATCGTTCATTCGGAAAGCTCATCTTTGAATCGGAAGCGCCCAGACCGAAGGTTGGTCAAGGCCCCTGTCGTATATGGAACCTGGGGCCATGGTGCATCTGGCGAACCCCGTTGGCAGCCAGGGCCCACGCCAGACTGTCGCCTGTCCGCGGACTTCCAACCTTCTCCGGCAGCAGCAGCAGAGCCGCTGGCGCATTCCGCGCCGCGGAGGCCCGTACCGCATTGGCCGCATCCGGCAGCGTCTGCCGCGCCGGCAGCATACGGAGCACCTCCGCACCCAAGTTTCCCAAGCGAAAAACAGAAAAGAGGACACTTATGTCTACCAAGCATGAAGTCGCCATTGAGTTGGCTGGCGGCAAGCGCCTGACCATTGAAACAGGGCGCATGGCCAAGCAGGCCTCGGGCGCTGCCCTGATCACCCTGGGCGAAACCGTCGTCCTGGCCACCGCCGTTGCATCGCCCGACCCGCGCGAGGGCATAGACTTCTTCCCTCTCACCGTCGACTACCGCGAGTACACTTACGCCGGCGGCCGCATCCCCGGAGGCTTCATCAAGCGCGAAGGCCGTCCCAGCGAAAAGGAAATCCTGACCTCGCGCCAGATCGACCGCCCCATCCGCCCGCTCTTCCCCGACGGTTTCCGCAACGAGACCCAGGTCATCGCGCTGGTCTTCTCCGCCGACAAGGAAAATGACCCCGACGTAGTTGCCATCAACGCCGCTGCCACCGCGCTCGCGCTGTCTGACGTTCCTTTCAGTGCCACCATCGGCGCCGTGCGCGTCGGCCGCGTCAACGGCGAGTTCGTCATCAACCCCACCTATGCCGAGCGCCAGGAAACCACCCTCAACATCATGGTCGTCGGCCATAAAGACGGCATCGTCATGATCGAAGCCGGCGCCAAGCAAGAGACCGAAGACGTTATCATCAGCGCCATCGAGTTCGCGCACGTCGAGATCAAGAAGATCGTCGCCGCCATCGAGGAACTGGTTGCCAAGGCCGGCAAGCCGAAGCGTGCGTTTACCGCGCCCGAACACGACGAGGCCTATTACAACGACCTCAATAAGAAGATCGGCGATCGGCTCAAGGACGCGCTCGATACCAAGACCCACGGCAAAACCGAAAGCTACGCGCTCATCAAACAGATCAAGGATGAGCTGGCTGCCGGTCTTCCCGTCGACGACCCCGCCGCAAAAAGGAAGCTCGCCACCTATTACGAGCTTCTCCGCGAGCGCACTTTCCGCGAGCAGGTCACCAAGGAGCACATCCGCCCTGACCGCCGCGCCTTCGACGAGATTCGCCCCATCACCATCGAGACCGGCGTTCTGCCTCGTACTCACGGCTCGGCGCTGTTTACCCGCGGCGAAACCCAGGCCCTGGTGACGGCCACGCTGGGCACCATGGACGACGCTCAGCGCATGGAAAGCTATGAGGGCGAGAAAAAGAAGCCCTTCATGCTGCACTATAACTTTCCGCCGTTCAGCGTTGGTGAAACAGGACGTATGACCGGCGTGGGCCGCCGCGAAGTTGGCCACGGAGCTCTCGCAGAGCGCGCCATCTCCGCCGTTCTGCCCTCGTTCGAGGAGTCTCTTTACTCCATCCGCATCGTCTCTGACATTCTGGAGTCCAACGGTTCCTCGTCCATGGCCACGGTCTGCGGCGCTTCTCTCGCCCTCTTTGACGCCGGCGTCGCCATTAAAAGTGCTGTAGCCGGAATCGCCATGGGCCTCGTCAAGGAAGGCGACGATTACGCCATCCTCACTGACATCGCCGGCGCCGAAGACCACTACGGCGACATGGATTTCAAGGTGGCCGGAACCCGCAACGGCATTACCGCCCTCCAGATGGACATCAAGATCGGCGGCCTTACCCGCCATATCCTCGAGCAGGCCATGGATCAGGCCCGCCGCGGTCGTCTCTTCCTGCTGGACACCATGGAGGCCGTACTCGCCCAGCCGCGCAGCGAGCGTTCCAAGTACGCTCCGCGCATTGAGACCGTGATGATTCCCACCGACAAGATTCGCGACCTTATCGGCAAGGGTGGCGCCACCATCCGCGGCATCGTGGAGCAGACCGGCGCCAAGATCGACGTCGACGACACCGGCCGCGTCTCTGTGGCCTCGGCGGATGCCGAAGGGCTCAAGAAGGCTCTGGCCATGATCAGCGACATCACCGCCGTACCCGAACTCGGCAAGGTATATCTGGGCAAGGTGGTTCGCCTGGCGGAATTCGGCGCTTTCGTTGAGCTCTTCCCCGGCACCGACGGCCTCCTGCACATCTCTGAGATCGCCGAGCATCGCGTGAAGGAAGTGAAGGACGAGTTGCGCGAAGGCGACCAGGTCATGGTCAAGGTGCTCGCCATCGAGGGCAACCGCATCAAGCTCAGCCGTAAGGCTCTCATCCGTGAACAGAAGGCCAAGCTGGCGCAGCAGCAGGAATCCGCGCCGGCCGCTGAAGGGGAGGAAGAGACACCATCGCAACCGCAATCGCAGCCGCCGCAGCGTGCGCCTCAGCCGCAGGCGCCTCGCCCTCCGCGCCATGAGTTTGACGAGCGTCAGCCGCAATCCAATCAGAGCACCATCCTCATCGAGGGTGGCGACGACTTCGAGGAAGGGACCGAGGAATTCGACGAAGAGAATGAGCCCAACTTCAACCGCGCTGACGGTGCTCCCGCTGCGGCCGCGCCCAGCGGCGGAGACCGTCCCCAGGGTGGAGGCGTAAACAACAATCGCCGGCGTCGCCGCCGTCGTCCCGGTGGCGGCGGAGGACGCGGCCCCGGCGGCAGCCAGGGTTGATCCCGAACGCATCGGATTCCAAAAAGCTGAAGGCCCGGAAATCACTTCCGGGCCTTATCAGGATTCGCGATCAATTATGCAACCGGTTCTACGACACAGACACGTTGCGGGTTTGGGTTGCCGATTGCGCCGCGCGCGCCGGCCGCTCCGGTTCCAATATCACTACAGGTGGC
This sequence comes from uncultured Acidobacteriota bacterium, assembly GCA_963788435.1. GTDB lineage: Bacteria > Acidobacteriota > Terriglobia > Terriglobales > Acidobacteriaceae > Telmatobacter. Next base: position 14,779 of record CAWBIG010000166.1, read on the forward strand.
GTTGCGTTGCGCTTGTAATCGTACATTCGCAAGTCAGCCTTGATGAACAGTTGTTCCAGGTCTTCGGCATCATCCGGGAAAACCGCCACTCCCATGCTCGCATCAACCTTCACCAGCCGATCCTTCAGCCGCAAGGGTTCCTTCAGCAGTTCAATCAGGGAGTTGCCCACGTGCTTGGCTTCGGTCATGCTCGTCGGCCCTTCCAGTATCACCGCAAATTCGTCGCCGCCCGTCCTCGCCACCGTGTCAGAACGCCGTATACGCCCCTCGAACAGGTGCGCCACGGCCTGCAGTAACAAGTCCCCAAAATGATGCCCCTGGGTATCGTTCACCTGCTTGAACCGGTCCAGGTCCAGCACAAGCAACGCCGCCCTCGTGCCTGTACGCCGCGCCCGCTCCAGCGCCAGGGTCAGCCGGTCCTGGAAAAGCCGGCGATTGGGCAGCCCGGTCAACGCGTCATGCAGCGCCAGGTGCTTGTTGTGCGCAATCTGGTCTTCCAGCAGGATCAAAATCATGCCCACCGCGACTACGTACTTGGGCAGGTTCCAGACCTCGCTCTCCAGGTGCAGGTTGGGGAACCACGCCTGGGTTATGGGCGCAACAGTGAACACGTTGGCCCACAGAAGAAATCCGCTGATGGTAATAAACGCCCCCGCCGTCGCCCTCTTGTACAGGTACAAAAAGTGGATTGCGGCTCCGATATAGACCGTAAACAGAATTCCGTTCAGGGCCAGGTCGCCGCCCCCATTACGCCCTTCCACATACAGCAGGTACGCCGCCAGCCCGCAATGCAGCAACACGGCCACCCAGCGCAGCCGATGAGAGAACTTTCTGGCACTTAGCAACATCACGGCAATCGGGCCGGCTGCGAATGTCAGAGCTGCCGGACGCAACAGCCATTGCAGCGAATCGAAACTGAGTGCAACGGCGTTAAATGTGTAAGCCGCGAGCAAAACCACCAGCATCGCCCGGCTCGAGTTTTCTGTGCGATAGGGAACAGCCGCGCGCATAAACAGGACCCCGGCCCAGATCAGCGCTAACAGTCCCGCCAGTCCTGCCGCGTTGCCTACCCACCCCGGCAACGGAGCAAACATGAACGCCCCGAAATGCGCAACAATCAACAGCCAGGCCGTGAGCCAGTGGCGCGAGACCGGAGTGTGGCTATCGCGCGCAACAGAGGCAAACGCTCCCGCAAGGAGTCCAAACGCAATCAGATCTGGGAGCTTACTCCAATCCAACGCAGACCACCTCTTTTTGACCTTTTTGTCGCGCTTCCCCCGGTCAACTGTAATACCGTCATAGACGATTATAGGAGCGCCTTGGTCGTATCTAACTCCTCCTTTAGTTCCTCGGCAATATGACGGAAGTGGTAGAGATGACGCCCCCGTAATTTATCAGATGCTCGTCCCATTTTGGTCGCCCACATGGCTCGTTCGCCGCTACACTGACCTAAATGGCTGCCAGTCTTTACATTGTGGTCGAGGGTGAGGACCCAGGGTTCGACATCTTCGTCAATGGCCACTCATTGGCCCGAAACGAGGATGCCCTCGAACGCCTGGCCGACCGCCTCAAGGTGAAGCCGCTCCTCGAGTTTTTCTCCGCCGATGAGAACTCCATGGCCCTCCTTCTCGAACAGGGTGCCGGCGATCCGGAATGGGCCAGTCATCTTCCCCGCCCGCAATGGTTTTCCCCAGCCGACGGTCTCGTTTCCGTTTGCGCGCTGATTGATTTCCTGCTCAAAAATCAGGCCGCCTTCGGCTCCGAAACCGCCCAGGTCCTCTCCGAGTTGCGCGAATACGAGTGCGTCCTGCGCAAAACCGCCAGGCGCAATCTGCGCTGGCACCTGGCCGTTTCCTGGCGCTGAAGATGCAGCCTTTAGCCATTAGCTATTAGCCGTTAGCTTCGTACATTGCGAATTGCTGTTCTATCCAACCGTCTTAACTGGCCCCGTCCCGCATCCCTGAGCCGATTTCCATTCATTGGCAGCAGCTAAAAGCTGACTGCTAAGAGCTATTGGCTAATAGCTGCTTTTACGCAAACGCCTCTTCCGCCACTCCCGCCGGCACCTGGCTGACCCGCGCAATCTTCGCTCCCACCCCGCGCAGCTTCTGCTCAATCCGCTCGTAGCCGCGGTCGATATGGTACACGCGATCCAGCACCGTCTGCCCATCCGCCACCAAAGCCGCCAGCACCAGGCTGGCAGAGGCGCGCAGGTCTGAGCACATCACGCTCGCCGCCGAAAGCTTCGCTCGTCCCTGCACCGTCGCCGTTCGTCCGTCCACCTTGATCTGCGCCCCCATCCTCACCAGTTCTTGCACGTGCATGAAGCGGTTCTCAAAGATGTTTTCCTCGAATACGCTCGCTCCCTCGGCTTGCGTAGCCAGCGCCATGTACTGCGCCTGCATATCGGTGGGGAATCCCGGATACTCCTCGGTGGAAATATCGGCCGCGCGCAACTTCCCGTGGCAGCGCACACGCACCGCATCGCGTCCCAGAAGATCCACACGCACGCCGGTCTCCTGCAGTTTGCCGATCAGCGCGCCCAGGTGCAGGGTGTTGCAGTCGGCCACGATCAGGTCGCCCCCCGTGATCGCTCCGGCAATCAGAAACGTCCCCGCTTCAATCCTGTCCGGATTGATCCGATGCGTCGCCCCGCGCAGGCTGCTCACACCCTGCACCCGGATCGTCGCCGTACCCGCGCCCTCGATCTTCGCCCCCATCGCCGTCAGCAGCGCCGCCAGGTCCGTCACCTCCGGCTCCCGCGCGCAATTCTCCATCAGCGTCTCGCCTTCGGCCAGCGTGGCCGCCATCAGCAAATCCTCGGTCCCCGTCACCGTGATCTTGTCGAAAACGATATGCGCGCCCTTCATCCGTTCCGCCCGTGCCACTAGGTACCCGTGTTCCTGCTCGATCTTCGCGCCCATCTTCTCCAGGCCCTTGATGTGCAGGTCAATGGGCCGCCCGCCGATCGCGCACCCTCCCGGCATAGCCACCCGCGCC
>CAWBIG010000167.1:0-16618 GCA_963788435.1 uncultured Acidobacteriota bacterium
CACGCATCGCCACGGTGGGCATGAACACAAGGAAGCGGCCGGGCAGCGCGATGTGGCTGGTGATGCGCGCACCTTTCTTGGCAATGGGTTCCTTGGCGATCTGCACCAGGACTTCCTGGCCCGGCTTGAGCAGGTCGCTGATGGTGGGCAGGTCAGTGGTCTGCATGGAGCGGCGCGTGGGACCGCGCCGGCTGCCCGGACGGCCGCGATCGCCACGGTCGGTTCGTTCAGGGCGACGCCCCCGTCCACCGCGGTCGCGGCGTTCGCGTCCCGGAACCGGCGCCGTTCCCGCTACCGCCGGCTCTTCGCCTTCTTCGTCCTCGTCTTCGATCTCGATGTCTTCATCGCCGCTCTTGTCGTCGAAGTTGAGCTGGATTTTGTGATCGAGGTGCGCTTCCTGCAGCATCTCGCCGAGCTCGCCGGAGCGAATCTGCGAGCGCAGCTTTTCCTCTTCCTCGAGATCGTCGAAGTCTTGATCGCCGTGGCGGGGGTGATGATGGCGCGGCAGCTCGGACTCCTCGCCCTCGATCAACTCCTCTTCCACCACGCCGGCACCAGGCGAAAAGGACGAAACCGATCTGGCCCCGCCGCCTGCGGCCGAGGTCTCCGGCGTCTTCACCGGCGCGGGATACGCCGGCGCTTCATCCTTTTTCTTTTTGCCCCCTATGCCGAACAGGCGGAATTCGCTCGGCGGGAGCGGGTCCAAGTTGTGTGACGCAGAGCGGTTATTCTCCGGCTCGGCGCCGCCGGCATCGGGCTGCGATCCGGTCTCCTGCTCCGGACGGTCGGGATCGCCCTTCTGCGGTGTGATCCAGTCGGCGACCACTTCCGTGGAAGGCTCGGGGATGGCCGAGTGGCCGATGTTGTTGTCTTGCGCCGGTTCGCCATGCTGCTGGCCGGTGTGCTCTTCCTGCGCATAATTGTTGTTCGCGGAGCCGCTGCCGCGGGGCTCGGTGAAGAACGGATCGTTGAAGGGATCGGAGTCGACGGCGGCGCGAGTGGGAAGGTCAAGGCTGGGAAGATCTTCCTCCACCATTTCGTCCATCTCTTCGTCGACCTTCGCTTCGCCCAGCAGCGGAGTCTGTTCCGGATTCAGGTAGCTTGATTCGATGGTATCTTCAGCGGTCAGCTCTTCTGCGTTGGCGAAATGAGCCTCCGGCTCGGGCTCGACCTGCGCCGGCTCGAGGGTGCGACGATGACGCGCCAGGGATTCCCCAGGCAACAGTCCGGAGCCATCCCACGCCAGCGGAGCTACAACCAGCGAGGAAGGCTTGGAGGGCGGAAGACGGCGCGCGGATGAAGGCGGAGCTGCGGCCCCGGCAGCTGGCTGGGCGGGCTCGCCGCCGTATTTCGAAAGCGACTCGCCAGGCATAACGAAGGGTTTGGATTCGCGGTCCGGACTACCCCCGCGCTCGGGGCTGCTCCCCCGTTCGGGACGTCCCCCCCGTTCGAACCGGCCTCCGCGTTCGGGACGGCTTCCGCGTTCCTGGCGGCCCTCCCGCGCACGGCGGTCGTCGCGTGGGTCCCGCGCATAGTGGACCGGTTGTTCCTGCTCCGCGGCCGGCGGATGCGCGAACGCATGCGGTTCGGCATGGGGGCGCGCTTGATCGGCGGGTTCCATGTAGGTTTCCGCCGCGGCATCCGAATCAACCGGGTCGGATACGGGCATGGCGGCGGCTTGGCCGCGCCCGCCGCGACGGCGGCGACGTCCGCGCCAGCGGCGGGGTTCGCCGGCGGCATCGCCATCGTCCTGTTGCCGAGCGGTTGAGGCCGGCTCTTCCGATGCGGCGTGGACCGGCTCCATTTCGGGAGCAGTTTCGGGGGTGATATCGAGGGCTGGACGGCGGTCGCGGCGGCCTTCACGGCCGTTGCGATCGCGCTGTTCCCCGCTGCTTTCGCGCGGCTCGCGCTCGCGGCGGCTTTCCCGCGGCGCCTGGGGCACCGGGGCGCTGGTGGCGGCACGCTCCAGTTCGTCGCTCTCTTCCTGGTCTTCCATCTCCATGAAGTCAGTGACATAAAGGAACGCGTCGCGTTCCAGGCCCAGGTCCACAAAAGCGGACTGCATGCCCGGCAGAACCCGCGTCACCCGGCCCTTGTAGATGGATCCGGCGAGGGTGTACTCGTTTTCGCGTTCGTAGTAGATTTCAGCGAGCTGGTCGTCTTCCAGGATCGCTAGCCGCGTCTCATGCGGCGTGGAGGAAATGCAAATTTCTTTGGCCATCGTACCTTTCCGCCCGGCCAATCTTGGCCGGGGCCTGCGGCAAGGCCGGATGGAGAGAAACACGCGAGGAAGGGATGGGAGTGGCAGGATGACCGGGAGACGCTGGTAAGCCGGAAGCCGCGAAGCGGAAAGGCGGCGAACCAGGAAGTTCGGCCTCTGCAACCGGCCGAACAGACAGTCCAAGTGGCTGATCCTCTAGCAGAAAGTTTGTGGCCAACCAGAACCAGATCGACCAGACGGTCTCGAGGTACGTGGCCGTTATGCCGCCGCCATGAGCATTCCGCGTCCCAAGAGCGGGGTTCACACTGCCCCATGCTCCCGCGCGATCCGTGCCTTTCCATGGCTGCCTGCGGTGCCGGCGCGTCTCACCCGTGCGGCACGTCTGCGCCCAGGGTGAGAACCGGCTTGCCCGTTTCTGCGTGCTCATGAACCCAATCCCGCCGCGCCCTATTTCGGGTTCCATCACGAACCTGGCCGGCGAATTAACTTGTTAAATCTCTTTCCCGCGTCGTCGCCACGTGGCAGCGCTCGCGGATCTAAACCCTTTGAATCGAACTCAGTTTACGAACCGGCGCATGCGCACGTTCATCGCCACGCCCAGCGCCAGGAAGGTAAACAACACCGAAGACCCGCCGTAACTCATTAGTGGCAAAGGGATTCCGGTGACCGGCATAAAGCCTATGACCATGCCCACGTTGACCAGAATCTGAAAGGTCAACACAGCCACGATACCCATGATAATCAGGGAACCGGCAAGGTCGGCGGCTGTTTGTGCGTTTTGAATCAAACGCATCAATACAAGGAAGTATAGCAGGAGGACAAAAATCGCGCCCACGAAGCCATGTTCCTCGCTGAAGGCGGCAAAGATGAAGTCGGCGTGGGGGATGGGGATGAACGCGCCCTGCGTCTGCGAGCCCTTCTCCGCGCCCTGCCCCCAGATGCCGCCTGCGCCCACGGCAATCTTGGCCTGGAGGATCTGGTAGCCGGCGCCGCGGGGGTCGTTGGATGGATTGATGAAGCTGGTAAGACGCGCCTTTTGATACGGCTTGAGCAGCTTGCCGCTGGACCAGCCGCCCGCCACCAGAACCGCCCCGGCGGCAATAAGTATCAGAGACTGCTTCCAGTTGATTCCGCCCAGGAACAGCCCAATGACGAGCACCGGCAAATACATTAGGGAGGTGCCCATGTCCGGCTGCTTAAGAATCAGCAACATGGGAAGGCCAACCATTGCAAACGCCTTAAAGATTTCCTTCCAGGTGAGGGAGCGGCCGCCGAGGTTGGCGAAGTAGCGGGCGACCAGCCAGGATGATGACCAGCTTCATCCATTCCGAGGGCTGAAACTGCATCGGCCCCAGCTTGATCCAGCGGCGAGCGCCGAGGGCCTTGTGGCCGATGCCGGGCACCAGCACGGCCATCAGCGTTAGCAGGAAGAATCCGTAAAGCCAGGGGGAAAGATCGATGAGCTTGTGGTAGTCGATTTTGGAGAACAGGAACATGGCCGCCAGGCCGCTGCCGATGTAAAAGAGCTGCTTTTCGTGGAAGTGGCCGTCGGCGTACTTGGTGTGGAGGGTGGCGGAGTAAATCTCCATGACGGAGACGGTGCAAAGCAGGAGCACCACCAGCAGGAGGCCCCAGTCGAAGTCGCGAAAGCTCATGAAACGGCGCATCAGTGGAGATCCTTGCGCCAGCGGACGGGGAGCGTGGAGAGCAGCGAGGCGAAGTCTGGCGGATTGCATGGGGAGGGCGCTGGCCGGCTGGGCTGGGGGTGACGAAGAAGTGCCCGGCGTGCAGCACGTCAGCCTGCCCGGCGGTCTTGCTGCCCGTGCCCGGGGCCGGGGTGGTCCAGATTGCCCCCACTTCAACGGGCTTGTTGGGCTGGCTGGCCTGCTGGAGAGGTTGTGATCCTGGCGGCGCATCTTGTTCACGTAGGTGATGACCAGGGCCTGGGCGATGTGGGCGGAATTCGAGCCCCAGTCGCCGTGTTCCTGGAGCACCACCACGGCAAACTCGGGATTGCGCCGGGGCACCATGCCCACGAACCAGGAGTTGGGAGTGCGCTCGCCGCCCTTGACGTGGGTGTCGCCGCCGCCCACCACCTGAGCGGTGCCGGTTTTGCCGGCAAAGTCCACGCCCTGAATGTGCGCGCCTTCCGCAGTGTGGTAAAGGCCGGGGGTCGTCGCCGCCGCCATGCCGTCGGTGATGGTGGTCCAGGTGTCGTTGGAGATGGGCACGTATTTGTCGCCGGAGCCGGGGAAAGAGTCCAGCAGCGCCTGGCGGAAATCGGGCGGAAGCTGGTTGGGATTGACCGTGTGGGGGCGGACGAAGTGGCCATCGGAGGCGAGGCCAGACGAGAGCGCGCAGAAGCTGGATGGGCGTCACCTGGGTTTCGCCCTGGCCAATACCGACGGAGATGGTGCTACCCGCGTAGTACTTTTGATGGAAATTCTTCCACTCCCACTGCGAGGAGGGCATCAGGCCGGTCATCTCGTTGGGCAGGTCTATCCCGGTCTTCTGGCCGATGCCGTACGAAGTGGCGTACCTTGCAATGGTGTCGATCCCCAGCCGCTGCGCCAGGGTGTAGAAGTAGGTATCGCAGGACTCCGGAATGGCTTCGTGGATGGAGAGAAGGCCGTGATGGTGGTCGCATTTGAAGAAGCGGCCATAAAAATCAGCGCCGCCATTGCAGACGACCTTCATGGTTTCGGCGATTCCCTCCTGCAGGCCGGCCGCGGACATGATGATTTTGAAGGTGGAACCGGGCGCTAGCTGGTCCTGAATGGCCTTGTTCATCAGGGGATGGCGCGGGTCGGTAATGAGCTGGTTCCAGTTGTTGCGGGTGATGCGGACGGCGAATTGGTTGGGGTCGAAATTGGGATGGGAGACCAGCGCCAGGATTTCGCCGGTGCGGGGATCCATGGCGACGACGGCGCCGTTGCTGTCGCCCAGCAACTGCTCGGCTTCGCGCTGCAGGTCGAGATCGATGGTGAGCTTCAGGTCCTGTCCCGGAGTGGCGTGTTGCGTGCCCAGGATGCCCACCTCGCGGCCGTGGCTGTCCACGATTACGTCGCGCGAGCCGTTTACGCCGCGCAGGAGCTCGTCGTAGGTCTCCTCCACGCCGTCCTTGCCCACCACGTCGCCGGGCTCATAGGCGGCGTAGCGCGGCTGATTCAGGTCATCTTCGCTCACCTCGCCCACGTAGCCGATCAGGTGCGAGGCGAATCCGTCTCGCGGATAAAGCCGGCGCTCCTCGTCGATGGTCTCGAGCTCGGGCAGCTCGTTGCGGTGCGCCTCGATGAAGGCCTGCTCGTCCGCGGAAATATCTTCTTTGATCGGGATGGGCTGGTAGCCGGGCGCGGCGCGGAAGTGCTTCAGGGTGGTGCGGAGCTGTTCCAGATCCAGGTGCAGCCCCAGCGCGATCATGGGCAGATCGGCATCCACATTCTTATTCTGTTCGCGGACCAGGAAACAGGAGACCGACGGGTAGTTATCCACCAGCAGGCGGTTATAGCGGTCAAAAAGCTTGCCCCGCGGCGCCATGATGGGTACTTTGCGGATGCGGTTCTGCTGCGCCAGGTCGCGATAGTTGGACGCGCCCAGCACCTGGAGATTCCACAAGCCGGCCACCAGCGCCAGCATCATCACCAGGATGCCGTACTGCACTACCGTGGATTTGACGCCGGATAGCTTTTCGCCCCGGTTACTTCTGTCGGAAGACACACTGCTTCTCCTTTAAGATAGCGCGAAAACAGATTGCGTTATTGATTTCTCAATCAAAGGGTGTACGAGCGTAACGGGGAGTGCAAGGAGTGGGACGCGGCGGGGTCGAAATGGGCTCGGAAAAGTTCAGAGGATAGACCGATCAGAGGATAGACCCATCTCAGATGTCGTTGGCCCAGTCCTGAACAGCAAGGTGAGGAGCGGCGTTGAGGAAAGCTTTGTCATGCGAAATGAGGACCGCGTCGAGCGAAAGCGCATGCGCGGCAATCATCAAATCCGGATGGGCCAATGCCTTGCCTGCGGCCCGGAGTTGGGCACGTAATCTGCTATAAGCGTGAGCTGCAGGCGAATCCCAAGGGCGGATCGCAATGATCTGAAACAGTCTTTCCACCGCGCTCCGCAAGCGGATAGCCCCCGGCTTCATCTCAAGGCCGTAAAGAATTTCCGCCTCGGTGACGCTGGAAATTAGAACTGGAGTGTGCAATATCGCCTCGTCCAGGACTCTTCGAGCCTGGGGGGAAAGTCCACTGACGATGTAGCCGGTGATGTTCGTATCAAGGAGAAACGGACGTGGGCCGTTCAAAGCCAATCCCGTTCCGCAGGCAGGGAAAGATCTCGATCTAATTCAAAATCGGCAGCACCCGCCTCATCCAGCTCCCTGTAGACGTCCCTAAGAGATGGGCGAGGAGGCTTTTCGCTGAGAATCACAGCGCCTGTCTGGGGATTCCGTTCTATATAGACCTCATCTGCTGTGAACCGGAACTCCGCCGGAATGCGCACGGCCTGGCTGCGGCCGTTTTTGAAGACTCGGGCCTTTTGAGGCGCTGGCATCGGTGCACTCCTTCTGATATCTATCATGATATCCATCAACTCGGCATGTCAATCACTAAGCGGATCGCAGCGGCTCGCGCACTTCGGCCGTTCCCTGATCGCGATCCGCCATGAATTCATCGGGGAATCCAGCCTCGTCGATGATCGCTGAAAATTTTGTCCCAGTCAGTTGGGGCATCCTTTGACAGAATCAGGTCGCCAGTCCTCTCATCGCGGTGCACATACACTTCTTTGGCCTTGAGCCGGTATTCAGCCGGAATGCGCACTGCCTGACTTCTGCCGTTCTTGAAAACGCTGGCCTTTTGGGGAGCGGGCATTTCGATACTCCTTTTGGTATCTATCATGATATATATCCCAGATTAACGTCAAGCCTGATGCCGGGCGGGATCAGGATTCTCGAGCAGGTAGGTTGGCTCCAGCATGCCGCTTACCGGATAGACGTCCTCGCCGGCGTACTGGAACCCGAGCTTGAGCAGTAACTTGCGGGAAGCCACATTTTCCGGATGATGGCCGGCGAAGAGCGTGGATGGACCGAACTGGTCAAAGCCATACCGGATTACGGCCGTGGCAGCCTCAAAGGCCAGCCCGAGCCGCCAGAACTCCGGCCGGAGGTGAAAACCCAATTCCGGGACGCCGGGCTTCCACGGGCGCAAGCCGCAAACCCCCACATGCCGGCCGTCTTCGAGCAGAAAGAAAGGCCAGTACTGCATTCCGGACTCGCGCTGGTCAGCCATTTCCCGCGCCAGCCTGGCCTGAACCTGCTGGGGCGAATACGGTCCGCCGAAAAAGCCGGTGACGCGGACGTCCGTCCACAATGCCATCGCCAGGGGCAGGTCGTCTTTGCGCCAGGCGCGAAAGCCTAGGCGGGCGGTTTTGAGGAAATAGCGCTCTTCCCTGCCCGCCCTGACATTCATTGGCATCAATCCCTCAATTGGAAGCGGTCCAGAATGGGGAAGAAAACGAGCGCGATAAGCGAGTTGCCGATCGCCTGCAGCAGGCTGGTGAGCCAGCTCCACTCCAGCTCCATGCCCAGCATGCCCCGGTAAATGAAGAGGTAAAGCGCATTGCAGAACAAGGTGAGGGCGAAGTTGAGCGCGACGCGAACGAGATAATTCTGCACGTCGATGCGCTTACCCACGGAAGCTGCCAGATAGCCAGCGACTGTCTTGGCGATGCCGTTGATGCCGATGGCGTGATGGGTGAGCGCGTCTTCAAAAATGCCCACAAAGCTGCCGATGAACATGCCCTGGATGGGGCTGCGGCGGCCCAGCGCGAAATAAATGGTGACGACGAGGGGAAAGTCGAACCAGACGTGGCTTGGGCCGACGGCCAGCGGCAGCATGGCTTGCAGCACCAGCGCCGCCACAATCACGATCAGGTAAAGGGGCGCCGGGTAGCGGTGGATTTCAAGGTCGCGGTGAGAGCCCGCCATCATAACCGGCATTTAGCGCTCCCCTTGCGGCGGCTGTGCCGGCTGCGGCTGCAGTGCAGGCGGCTGCGGTTTGGGCGCGGCGGGCTTTTTCACCTTTGGCGCCGCCGGCTCGGTGGCCTGGTTTGGCGCGGGCTGATCCGGCGCCGGTTCGTTCCCCGGAGTAAACCGGTCAGGATGCGCAGGCGGCAGCAGCTTGGGCACCACTGCCAGCGGCGGCGTGGCCGGCGAGCCGTTGGCGCCCGCGGCCGGCTGCGCCTGCGCTTGCGGCGCATTCGGGTCGGTGATGCCGGGCAACCGCTCCGCCATGATCTGCGAGGCCTTCTGCTGCTCGTCCAGCTCCTCGGCTTCGACCCCCTTGAGCTGCTGGCTCTGGGCCAGGTCCTTCAACTGCTCGTCGCTGAACCGCGGCTGCATGGAGGTGATGATCAGGACCTCGTCCAACTGGTCCAGATGTGCTGCCGGCTTCACAATCACATGAATAAACCCGTCGCGGTCCGGATCGCGCACCACCTTCTCCACCACGCCCACCGGCAATCCGCGAGGAAAAATCTGGTCGCCGCCCGCCGTCAGCACTGGTTCGCCCGGCTGGATGCGATTGTCGGCCAAAATGCCCACAACCTGCGGCTGGCCCTCTGCGTTGCCGCGCAGAATGCCGCGGATGCGCGTGGTTTCCAGGATGACGCCGGCGCCGCTGGACTGGTCGTTGATGGCCAGCACCTGCGCGGTGTGGGAATACACCTCGCGGACCTTGCCCACGATGCCCTCGGCCGTAATCACCGCCATGTCGCGCCGGAGACCGTCTTCGCTTCCCTTGTCGATGTAATACAGGCGCGACTCGTCCGACCCGCTGGTGCCGATCACTTGCGCGGGAATGGTGGTGTAAAGGTATCTTTGCTGGAAGCCGAGCATGGCCTGAAGCCGCTGGCCCTGGCGCTCGTCTTCAAGCATCTCCGCCTGCTCCAGCCGCAGCCTGTCCACGGTGGATTGAAGGTCCTGATTCTGCTGGCGCACGTGGCGCAGGTCAAAGTAGTCGCCCCAGAGATGGCCCACGCCGGTCTTGAAGAACTGCGCCACCTGTTCCGGCGGCGAAACCAGGGTATTGGCCCAGAGGCGGATGAGGCGCACCCCGGAGCTGTCTGCGGGGTCGTAGACATTCCGCCCCGAGATGGTGCGATGCACCTGCACGGCCAGCCCGATGATCTGGACCACCAGCAGGGCCGTCAGCACGACCAGGTTCCGGTAGCGGGAGAAGAAGGATTCCATAAATGCCAGTGATCAGTGGTCAGTGACCAGTGGTCAGTGCAAAAGGGCTTCTCTGATCACTGATCACTGATCACTGACCACTGTCGTCAATCGATTTTTATCTTCCGCAGCAGCCGGAAGTCCGACAGCATCTTGCCCGTGCCCAGCACCACCGAAGCCAGCGGATCGTCGGCCACCGAAACCGGCAGCCCGGTTTCCTCGCGAATGCGCTTGTCCAGGTTCTTGATAAGCGCGCCGCCGCCGGTAAGCACGATTCCGCGATCGGAGATGTCGGCGCTCAGTTCCGGCGGCGTCCGCTCCAGCGCCACCCGGATGGCGTTCATGATGACGGCGATGCACTCGCCAAGCGCCTCGCGAATCTCCGAGTCGTCCACGGTGATGGTCTTGGGCACGCCTTCAATCAGGTTGCGGCCCTTGATCTCCATGCTCAGCGGCTTGTCCAGCGGGAAGGCCGAGCCGATCTCGATCTTGATGTGCTCGGCGGTGCGCTCGCCGATCAGCAGGTTGTATTTGCGCTTCAGGTAGTTGGTGATGGCCTCGTCCATCTGGTTGCCGGCCATGCGCACCGAGCGCGAATAGACAATGCCGGAGAGCGAGATGACCGCGATATCCGTGGTCCCGCCGCCGATATCCACCACCATGTTGCCTGAAGGCTCGGTAATCGGCAGCCCTGCGCCGATGGCCGCCACCATGGCTTGTTCCACCAGGTAAACCTCGCTGGCCTTGGCACGGTACGCCGAGTCTTCGACAGCGCGCTTTTCCACCTGGGTGATCTCAGAAGGCACCCCTATGACGATCCGCGGATGAACCAGCATCTTGCGGTTGTGGGCCTTCTGGATAAAGTAGTTGAGCATCTTCTCCGTGACCTTGAAGTCGGCGATCACGCCGTCCTTCATGGGCTTGATGGCCACGATGTTGCCCGGCGTCCGGCCCAGCATCTCTTTGGCTTCCTTGCCCACCGCTTCCACTTCGCCGGTGTTCTTGTTGATGGCTACAATGGAGGGCTCATTGACTACGATGCCCTTGCCCGCTGCGTACACCAGCGTGTTGGCGGTGCCGAGGTCAATGGCCAGGTCGCTCGAAAACATGCTGAAAAGCGAGCGCAGGCCGTGCGAGCGCGAAGGGCGCGAGGGATAACCGTTCAATGACATTGGTGCTCGGGTGCTTCCTTTAGGCTATTGTACGGCCAGCGGAGCCGCGGCGGGCGGACATCTCAGGGCAGGGGCAGAATGTTGGGCCAGTGCGGGAAACTCTACTGTTTGCCGTGCCAGTAGGATAACCCAAAACGGCCTTGCCGGCAGGCTTGGCCCGCGCGCGATTCAAACCGTCGTAACTTCGTCGATCACCGGCGCGTCCTCTCCACTTCCCACGCGCGTCAACGTCAAAACCGTGATGTCGTCCTCCTGCCCAAAATCGACTGCGTCGTCGCTGGCAACGTTCGCCGCCGCCGCGCGCTCAAACAGGCTCTGCAGGCGGTCGAATCCATACAGGTCGCCCTTCTCGTTCCGCGCCTCCAGCAGCCCATCGGTGTAAAGCGCCAGGTGGTCCCCTGGTTCCAGTTGCAGCGGGATCTCCTCGTATTTCGCTTCGCCAATGCCAAGCGGCAGCGCGCCTTGCAGATCGAGTTCGCGGCCATTCAGGTATGGCGAAGGATGACCCGCGCTGGCGATGGAGCCCGTGCCAACCGCCTCCAGGCGCAGCGCCAGGCAGGTGGCGAATCCGCCATGGAGCCGCCCGCGCAGTCTCCGATTCAGCCCATCCAGCATCTCCGCCGGGCTGCGAGTGAATTCGGCCAGCGTCCGCACCGTGCCCACCACCAGCGCAACTGTCATGGCCGCGGGCAATCCCTTGCCGCTCACATCGCCCAGCACCACCATGGTTCCTCCCCCAGCCAGCGGAACCACCTGGAAGAAATCTCCACCCACTTCCTGGGCCGGCCGGTAGGAACTGGTGAGCGCGAATCCGGGCAGCTCCGGCAGCGCTTCGGGAACCAGCACCTGCTGCAGCTCCTGCGCATTGCGAATCTCCTGCGCCAGCTTGTTGCGCCGCCGCGACTCCTCGGTGGTGTAGTCGTACACTGCGTAGACGACGGCCAGAATCAGCAGCGCCTCCGCCAAGGCAAGAGGCGTGATGGCGCTTCCACCAACGACAAAAAGCGGGGCCTGCAAGCGGTCGTAAAACGACCAGTCCGTATACTGCCTGCCCTGCTCCACAATGATCGACAGGTCGTTGATGCCGCCGGCAAGAAACGCGCTGAACGCCAGAAGCCATCGGGAGAGCGAAAGCCGCTTGCGCGCCGCCACTGCCCAGACCACCAGCACCACGGGCAGAAACTCCAGCACGGAAACAAGCAAGGTGAGAAACCAATCCGATGCCACAACCCAGCCGTGATACGGCAGCGTGGTCAGAAATCCATCCAGAACGCCCTCGGTGATGGAAATCCACGCTGCGATGCGTACAAAGCGGGCCAGCCGAGGGTTCTCCGACAAGTTCAAAAGGCGCAGGAGCAGCAACCACAGGCAAAGGTCTTCTATTGCGAACATGGGCTGTTCCAGGGCGACAGCAGCCACTCCCGAAATGGGGAGCCGAAGGAGCCCTATCGATGGTTGCGGCCGGAACCTCCAGGGCGAATCCTGCCATCCAGAGGGGCAACGTCTCCCGCGGATTGCGCGCCCAGAGGAAGAGTCCTACCAGAACCACCAGCAAATACAAGAGCGATTCGGCGAAGCGAAACTGATAACTGCTCAGCCAGCTGAAATCGAGTGCACTGCGGAAACTGGCAATATCCGCAGGATTGCCGATGACGGGAAGTCCCAGGAATCCCCCCGCGCTGGCGTCGTCGTAGGAAAAGAGCGTCGCCTTCCAGACGCGCACGGCAAGCGCGCCGCCGACGTCGGGGCCGAGGGGGAAAACGGAAGCTGGGCGTGCCTGGTTTGAGACGTACCATCGCGGATGCGGCGGAAACCGGCCTTCGCCGCCCACCAGGCGGCCATTCCAAAAGACCTCATACGCATCGAAAACCCGCGGAATCAGGAGCGACAACTCATTGGGCGCTCCCGGCGCCGGGTGCAGCATAATGTGGCACCGGTACCAGCCGTAACCGATGACAGCCGGGTGCCCCTGCAAACCCCATTGCTTATCCGCCGTCAGTTGCTCCCAGCCCGAGTCATTGAAATCCGGCGCGGCCCAGCGCGTGTCGTCTCCCAGGGGAACTGCCACGGTCCGTCCAGCGCAAACGTTCCTTTTCCGAAACCTTCCAGCACGTGAATGGTTGGCGAGGGGGTTCTTGCCGGCGCCTGGGCGCTTAGCGTTGTGGCCGCTAAGAGCGCCGCCGCGGAAAAACACAGAAATGCTCGGACTCTGCCGGGGAATTGCATTGCCAAAGCATACAACCCGTTTTCCAGAACCGATAGGGCTCATTCGTACTCACTTTGAGACCCGTGATGTATGCTGGCAGCGGCTCGGCGGTACTCGAGTGCATGAGGTTTTTTCATGAGCAATTCAACGTATTTGAATCTGATTGGCGGCCATTGGGTCGCCGCGGCGACCGGCAAGACCTTCCTCAACATCAACCCGGCGGACCACTCCGACATCGTGGGCGAATTTCCCGCTTCCGGGCCGGAAGACGTGGCCGCGGCCGTGGCCGCGGCGAAAAAGGCCTTTGCCACCTGGCGGCTGGTCCCCGCGCCCAAGCGCGCTGAGATCCTCTTCCGGGCCGGCCAGCTCCTGCGCGAGCGGAAGGAGCAGTTTGCCCACGACATGACCCGCGAAATGGGCAAGGTGCTGGCCGAGACCCGCGGCGACGTGCAGGAGGCGATCGACGAAGCATTTTACGTCGCCGGCGAAGGCCGCCGCATGTTCGGCAAAACCACCCCCAGCGAGCTCCAAAACAAGTTCGCCATGAGCATCCGCATGCCGCTGGGCGTGGTGGGCATGATCACGCCGTGGAACTTTCCCATGGCCATTCCGAGCTGGAAGCTCTTTCCCGCGCTGGTCGCGGGTAACGCCTGCGTCATCAAACCGGCCACCGACACGCCGCTTTCGGTCCACAACCTGGTCCAGACCCTGGTGGACGCCGGCGTGCCCGATGGCGTGCTGAATATCGTCAACGGCGGCGGCGGGTCGGTGGGCAACGCGCTGGTCGAGCATCCTGACGTCCGCGCCATAAGCTTTACCGGGTCCAGCGAAGTAGGGTCGCACGTGGCCCAACGGGCTGCGGCGACGTTCAAGCAGGTGTCGCTCGAAATGGGGGGCAAGAACGCCATGATCGTGCTGGACGATGCCAACCTCGACCTGGCTCTCGACGGCGCGCTCTGGGGCGCATTCGGCACCACCGGCCAGCGCTGCACCGCCACCAGCCGCATTCTGCTGCAGAAGGGCATCGCGAAGCACTTCACGGAACGGCTTGTCGAACGCGGGCTGAAAAACTCAAAGTCGGCAACGGGCTGGACGAGTCGGTTGAAGTGGGGCCGCAGGTGAATGCCAGCCAGATTGAAACCTCCAACAGCTACGTTGATATCGCCATCAAGGAGGGTGCAAAGCTGCTCCTCGGCGGCGCTCCGTTTACCGATGGCGACTATGCCACACGGCACATTTTTTGACCCAACGATTTTCGGCGGCGTCACGCCTGCGGATGCGCATTGCGCGCGAGGAGGTCTTCGGCCCGGTCCTCGCCTGATCGAGTTCTGACATTCGAGGAGGGCATCGAGATCGCCAATTCCATCGACTACGGCCTGTCGTCGGCGCTCTACACCAACGACCCGAACAAGGCCTTCACCGCGATTCGCGACCTCGAAGCCGGCATCACCTACATCAACGCGCCGACCATCGGCGCCCAGGTGATGCCGGCTTCGAGGTCGCGAATCGCGGTGAAGGCCTTGTTCAGGCCCTGGTGTAGAGCGCCGACGACAGGCCGTAGTCGATGGAATTGGCGATCTCGATGCCCTGCTCGAAGGTGTCAAACTGATCAGGCTGAGGACCGGGCCGAAGACCTCCTCGCGCGCAATGCGCATGCCGGGAGTGACACCGCCGAAAATCGTTGGGTCTAAAAATGTGCCGTTGGCATAGTGGCCATCGGTAAGCGGAGCGCCGCCGAGGAGCAGCTTTGCACCCTCCTTGATGGCGATATCGACGTAGCTGTTGGAGGTTTCAATCTGGCTGGCATTCACCTGCGGCCCCACTTCAACCGACTCGTCCAGTCCGTTGCCGACCTTGAGCTTTTCAGCCCGTTCGACAAGCCATTCCGTGAAGTGCTTCGCAATGCCCTTCTGCAGCAGGATGCGGCTGGTGGCGGTGCAGCGCTGGCCGGTGGTGCCGAAGGCGCCCCAGAGCGCGCCGTCGAGCGCGAGATCGAGATTGGCGTCGTCGAGCACGATCATGGCGTTCTTGCCGCCCATCTCAAGCGACACCTGCTTGAAGGTGGCCGCGGCCTTCTGTGCCACCAGCGAGCCCACTTCGCTCGATCCGGTAAAGCTGATGGCACGGACATCGGGATGCTCCACCAGCGCGTTGCCCACCGTACCTCCGCCGCCGTTCACAATGTTCAGCACGCCGTCCGGTACGCCGGCGTCCACCAGGGTCTGGACCAGGTTGTGGACCGAAAGCGGCGTGTCGGTGGCCGGTTTGATCACGCAGGCGTTACCCGCAACCAGGGCAGGGAACAGCTTCCAGCTCGGGATGGCCATGGGGAAGTTCCACGGCGTGATCATCCCCACCACGCCCAGGGGCATGCGGATGCTCATGGCGAACTTGTTCTGCAATTCGCTCGGAGTGGTTTTGCCGAAGAGGCGGCGCCCCTCGCCGGCGACGTAAAAAGCCTCGTCAATGGCCTCCTGCACGTCGCCCCTGGTTTCGGCCAGCACTTTGCCCATCTCGCGGGTCATGTCGTGGGCAAACTGCTCCTTGCGCTCGCGCAGCAGTTGGCCGGCGCGGAACAGGATCTCGGCGCGTTTGGGCGCGGGCACCAGCCGCCAGGTGGCGAAGGCCTTTTTTGCGGCGGCTACGGCCGCGGCCACATCGGCTGGGCCGGAGGCGGGAAATTCGCCGACGATGTCGGAGTGGTCGGCCGGGTTGATATTCAGGAAGGTTTTGCCGCTATTGGCGGGCACCCATTGGCCGCCGATCAGATTCAGGTAAGTTGAATTGCTCATGAAAGAACCTCGGTGCGCTCGAACTCGTCCGAGCCGCTGCCAGCATACATTACGGGTGCCGAGCTGAGCACGTAAGAGACCTCCCGTTTCAGGGAGCCGCGTTGTATGCTTCTGCCATGCCAATCCGGCCCAAGGTTCTCCCTTATCTGTATTTTTCCGCAACGGTGCTTCTCACGGCCATATCGCTGAATGCGCAGGCGCCGGTAATACACTCCTCACCAACCATTCACGTGCTGGAGGGCTTTGGGAAGGGAACATTTGCGCTGGACGGCCCGTGGCAGTTCCACCTGGGAGACGACACGCGCTGGGCCGCGCCGGATTTCAATGACGCGGGCTGGGAGCAACTGACCGCGGACAAGCAATGGGGTTTGCAGGGGCACCCGGCGGTCATCGGCTACGGATGGTACCGGTGCCACATTGTGCTACACCCCTCGCCGGGAGCGCCCAATGAGTTGTCGCTCCTGATTCCGCGGGTTTTCGATGCGTATGAGGTGTATTGGAACGGCCGCCTGGTGGGCAGGGAAGGCCGGTTTCCGCCGCATCCGCGCTGGTACGTCTCAAACCAGGCACGCCCAGCTTCCGTTTTCCCCCTCGGCCCCGACGTCGGCGGCGTGCTTGCCGTGCGCGTCTGGAAGGCGACGCTCTTTTCCTACGACGACGCCAGTGCGGGCGGATTCCTGGGACTTCCCGTCATCGGCAATCCCGCGGATATTGCCAATTTTCGCGGCGCACTCGATTTCCGCTGGCTGAGCACGAATCAGTTTCGCTTCGCCGAAGCGCTTTTGTATTTGCTGGTGGTTCTGGTGGGGCTTTTCCTCTGGGCGCGCAACCCGCGAGAGACGTTGCCGCTCTGGATGGCAGGGTTCGCCCTCGAGGTTCCGGCCGCAACCACGATAGGGCTCCTTCGGCTTCCCATTTCGGGAGTGGCTGCTGTCGCCCTGGAACAGCCCATGTTCGCAATTGAAGACCTTTGCCTGTGGTTGCTGCTTTTGCGCCTTTTGATTG
>CAWBIG010000168.1:0-7052 GCA_963788435.1 uncultured Acidobacteriota bacterium
TGCTCCGCCGATTCCCTGCTCCGAAACCCCTCCATAGAACTCGGGGAGCTTCAGCGACGCATCCGGCTCTAAATCATAGGCGAAGTCGAACGGATTGAATCCCCCGGTCACCCGCACCTGCATCTCCTGGTTCTGCTCGATCGAAATCTGCCAAGACCCGCTCCAGCCCAGCGTTCCAAACCATACCTCGCCGCTATCTTCGTCGGCCGACTTCCCGCGCTCGATCGCGAACCACGGGCTGTTCTGGTGACCGGTCGAACCACGCCGGCTTTCCAGAATGGTCTTCCCCGGTTGCATCGCCTCTTCGTGCAGGTTCCACTCGCCCGCCCATTCACCGGTGAGGTAGCGCAGTTGGTAATCGCTCGCCGGCGGCAGATTCCATGTCCCTGACGAGGCCTCCTCAATCGTGAAGGGCTTCCCGGTCTTGTTTTCCACCGTGGCCGAGCGTTCCAGGATTCCCGTCTCCTCGTCTGCTCGATAAGCCAGCGTTACGTACACTTCCCGCGCGATGTCCTTCATTACCACCTTCAACTCGGGGCCTTCGATGGTATGGGAAACGTAGCGAAGTTCCAGATCCCTGTTGCCGTCGGGGAACGTGACCTTCAGATCGGGAGTGTTGTACAGCCCTCCGCCCCAACCGGTGAACTCCTGCGGAGTGCCATTCACTGAAGCAGTGAATGAGGCCCGCGGCGGCAAGGAGTGCGCTGCAGGAAACTGGTCCGAAGCGGCGAGCTTCCGGCCCCAGTAGATCGACTGCAGCTCACCTTTCTCGTTCACGCCAAAGACGTAGGAACTGCCGCCCGCATCGATGCGGAAGATCCGCGAGTCGACTTCGTAGTGAATCGAGGCCGGCAAATCTTCTGCGAATGCCGAAGCGCACCATGCGCTCAAAGCGAACGCAATCAAGACGCAGCGTGCCAGACACAACCATGGGTAAAGAAAGTGCGATCGATATGACATGGGTAACTCCAGCGAAGTTTCCGGCCGTCGCAATCGAAGCGGCCAAGCCCTTGATATCAACCATTCGGTTCTAGTGAGTCAAGCTGAGTATATGCCGAGTCGCGGGCTGATTATCGGCGATTGGGAAAGTTGGAATCATTTTCCGATGCAGAAGGTGGAAAAAATCAAGGTGAGGATGTCGTCCGTCGTGGTTTGACCGGTGAGGGAATCGAGCGCGGAGAGCGCGCTGTAAAGATCGAGCAAAATCATCTCATGCGGTATCGCGGCCTCGTTTGCCTTCGCCGCGTCGTGAATCCCCGCGAGTGCGGCAGTCACTGCCTGGTGATGCCGCAGGCTGGTCAGCATGCCCGGCTCGCTGGCGGCGCCGCCGGATGCCAGGGCAAGAATCCTCGCTCGTAGCTCCGGCACACCCTCGCCGGTCAGTGCGGACGTTCGCAGCACCGGTACGCCGGCCAGCTCCGCCGCTGCCGCATCGTTGTGCCCGTCCAGATCGCACTTGTTCATCGCCGCCAGCGCCGGCCGTCCCTGAACCGCAGCCAGCAACTCCCTCTCTTCCTCGTTGAGCTGCTGCGTGGCGTCCAGCACCACCAGCACAATGGCCGCATCGGCAAGCGCCTCCCGGCTGCGCGCAATGCCGAGCTGTTCGGCAACGTCATGCGCCTCGCGCAATCCTGCCGTGTCCACCAGCTCCAGCGGGATTCCATCCAGCGAGATGCGCTCGCTCACCGTGTCGCGCGTAGTGCCCGGCGACGCCGTCACAATGGCCCGCTCGCGCTCCACCAGCCGGTTGAACAGCGAGCTTTTGCCGGCATTCGGGCGGCCCACAATCGCCAGCGTCAGGCCATCGTGCACAATGCGCCCCCGCGAGAACGATGCCTCCAGCGCGGCCAGCGGCGCAACCAG
Organism: uncultured Acidobacteriota bacterium; assembly: GCA_963788435.1. Taxonomy (GTDB): domain Bacteria; phylum Acidobacteriota; class Terriglobia; order Terriglobales; family Acidobacteriaceae; genus Telmatobacter. The sequence goes on from CAWBIG010000168.1 coordinate 1,864, forward strand.
CTCGCTCACGCGGCGCGCAATCTCCGCCTGCGGCGCAACATCAATATCGTCTTCGGCGAAATCGATGCCTGCTTCCAGCATCGCGATCAGCTCCACCAGCGCTTGCTTCACCGGTCCAACCCGGCGGCTGAGCGCGCCGCCCATCTGGCTTGCGGCCTGCCGCGCCTGCGTTAGGGTCTGCGCCTCAATCAAATCGCGCACCGCTTCCGCCTGGGTCAGGTCCATCCGCCCGGAGAGAAACGCGCGCTGCGTGAATTCGCCCGGCTCCGCAAGTCGCGCGCCCTTCGCAATGGCCCGCCGCAAAAGATGATCGAGCACTACCGGCGAACCGTGCGCAGCAATCTCCACCAGGTCCTCTGAGGTATACGAATTCGGCGCGGCAAAATAGGTCACCACGGCCTCGTCGATGCGCCCGCTCTCCGCATCCGGAGCCTCGAAATCGGCCACATCCGCCAGCCGCGCGCGGCCGTGTTCATGAGGCTGTCGCAACTGCACAAGCTCGCTAGCAATCCAGCCGGCCAGCGGTCCGCTCAGGCGCACTATCCCGATCCCACCGCGCCCAGGGGGCGTGGATACAGCAGCGATGGTATCTTCTGCGGGCGGCTTGTGATCGGGCTCAGCCATCGTTTCGGTCCGGTGTCACTTCATTGTAGGAGAAGCGCGCTGCATCTCGAATTGACCCGGCCTTGAAACGGCGCCAATTCACAAGCTGCGGTAGATTTCCTGCCGCGAGCCGCGCATCGGTGCGGATGCCGCACCACCTTGAAGCGCGGTCGAACCACACCGGAACCCTCTTAAGCTTTTTGTGGGAGCGAACCGGTATAATCCAGACAAACAGAACCACCGCAAATCTCCGCAGAAGTCCGCCTCTTTTCGGAAGCCAGAGCCACTCATGCATTCATATCTTGAAACGGAACACTCAGCCCTCAAATCGCATTTCTTCGTGGTATTGCCAATTACGCGGCGTTTGACGCTGTTGCTTATCTTGCTCTTGGGCGCGGCGTGGATTCCCGCGCAGGAGCCGGCAACGCCAGTCCCGTGGCTGGGCAGAATTCATAACACCGGCGGCGCGCCGATGGCCGGAGCAAAGGTCTGGCTGAACGGCCCGGGAAAATCTGCCCACGCAATTGCCGGCGAGGATGGCGCGTTTCGCATCCCCTCGTTGCCCGCGGGGCACTACCGGCTCACCATTGAGGCAGGCGGCCGCAAGGCCGACTACGCTCAGCCCATCGATCTGGAGCCGGGTTCGAAGCCGGTGGACATCGAGATCTCCGACCGCGGCGAGATCAACCTGACGGTTCTCAGCAATCAAGCCGGCGCCACCGGCGGCGAAGCCCTCTCCGGCCAGGCCGTGAGTTCGCTACCCCTCAATGGGCGCGACTTCAGCACCCTGCTCCTCCTTGCGGCCGGCACCATGACCGACGCCAATGGGGCCACCAATTTCACTCAACAGTTCGCCATCAACGGCCAGCGCGGCGCGGAAGCCACCTTCGCCATGGACGGAGCCGACATCTCCGATCCCGAGATGGGCGGAAGCACTTTCACCAATTTCAATGTGGACGCGATTGAGAACCTTCAATCAAGTTCCGGCTGGATGCCCGCGGAAATCGGCCAGGGCGCATCTGGATTCACCAACATCGTCACCCGCTCCGGCGCCAGCGGATTTCACGGCTCCTTCTTCGAGTTCGTGCGCAATTCCGTGCTCGACGCACGCAACTTCTTTGACCATCCCACCCCCGTCTATCCGGGAAGGATTCCTCCCTTCCGGCGTAATGAATTCGGTTTCACCAACGGCGGCCCGGTCTATCTTCCTCACGCCTACGACGGCCGCAAGCGCACTTTCTACTTCACTGAGTATCAGGGCTTCCGCCAGGCGCTCGGAACCACGCAGGTGTTTCCCGTGCCCAGCCTGGCGGAGCGCGCCGGAACCGATGTCGTCACCTACCCCGGCGGCTCTACCGACACCCTGAACGTGCCCGTCAATCCGCACATCGCCGCCGTCCTTGCCCGCTATCCCACGCCCAATGACCCCACCGGCCCCTACGGAGCGCGCACCTACGCCACGCCATCGATGGTGGCTACCAATGCGGACCAGTTCTCCGTGCGTATCGACCAGAAGATTACCGACAAGGATCAGTTCTTCGCGCGCTTCTCCATGGACAATCTGACCGGCCCTACGACGAATCCCGATCAGTCCGCGATCGATCCGGCGTTTAGCGTCGAATACGTAGACCGCCAGCGCAATGTGGTGGGCACCTGGACGCGCACAGCCACTCCGCACCTGAGCTTCGAATCCTCCGTCAGCATCGTCCGCTCCACGCCGGGCTTTCCCACCTCCGACACAACCGACCCCGCGGTGCAGTTCAACGACGGGACATACGAAGCGTTTGACTCCGCGGCTGGCTCGGTCATGCAGTCCTTCGGAAACCTTTTCCAGGGCCGCGAAAATGTCTCCTACACAGCCGGAAAGCATGCCTGGAAAGCGGGCGTCGACATCCGCATCAACCGTGACACCACTTACTTCGGCATCGCCCCCGACGGCGCATACGGCTTCGGCGGCGGAACCGCCTACGCCACGGAAGCGATTCCATCCCAGAGCGGCAAGCACGACGTCGCCGTAGGCGATCCGCTGCCCGACACGGTTTCGGCGTTCCTCTCCGGCAGCGCTTTTTCCTACTCCGTCGCCATCGCCACACCCGGCTTCTCCGGCGGCCAGCACATCGGGCCGGCGGCCATCAACCGCAGCAACTTCGCCGCCTACCTCCAAGACACCTGGAAGATGACCAACCGCTTGTCGTTGAACTACGGCGTGCGCTGGGATCTCTACACGCCCATCACCGAGCGCGCCCACCGCACCTCCGCCTTCCGCACCATCGACGGCGTGCAGCAGTTCGTCATCAACCCGCAACCGGGTTATGCCACCAACTATCTCGCCTTTGAGCCGCGCGTGCAGGCAATCTGGCAGGTCACGCCCAAGCTCCAAGCCAATGTGGGGGGCAGCATCATGGCCATCCCGCCCAACATCTGGCAGGACAATTTCCTCACCGGTTCCACGCCCTTCGTGGTTTATCCCCGCGCGGTGGCCAATGTGGGCATACCCATTCCCTATGGCTTTACCATTACGCCCGCGCAATTGCCCCAGGTGTTCACGCCCTCAGGCCAGAACATCTTTTCCACCTGGTCAACCAAGCAAGTCCCGGCAAACACCATCATGGACGTTGACCGCTATGAAAAGGCCATGGCCACGTTGACTCCAGGAAACGTGGTCAGCCCGCTCAATCTGAGCGGCATCGACCGCAACTTCGACAACGCCACGCTATACACCTGGACCCTGGGCCTGGAGCGTAAGTTCGGGAATCTAGTCGGGGAGGCCGCCTACGTCGGCACCGCGGCGGAAAGGCTCCCGCGCTACAGTTATCCCAATGCCTATCCGGGAGCCGGACCTGGCTTCGCGCCCCACACCCAGTTCAATAGCGCGGGCAACGCCATCGGCGGCTTCGGAGTGGAGAACGTCATCGTCTCTGACTCGCACTCCTCCTACAACGCTCTGCAAACATCGCTCTCCGGCACAGTGGGCCACGGCGGTCCCGGCCTTCAGGCGGGCTACACCTGGAGCAAGTCCATTGACAATACCAGCCTCGTCCTCGGCGGAACCGGTTCCACCGGCGCAGTCACTTCGGGCGTTTCCCAAAATCCCTACGACACCCATCCGGAAAAGGGCCCGTCAAACTTCGATGCAACCCATAACTTCAGCCTGAGCGTGGCCCAGGACCTGCACATGGAAAGCGCGCAGTGGCTGCGGCCCGTCAGCCGCAAAGTCACTTACGGCTGGGAACTACTCAGCATCTCCAGCATCAGTTCCGGCGCGCCCTTCACCGTCTACTCCGGCATCCAGCAGACTGGCTACGGCGACGGCGGCGTCGACCGTCCTGACCAGATCGCCACGCCCCACCTCTCCACCGCGCGCAAGGTCCGTCAGGATTACTTCGGTGAGGGCGCCGACAACGCCACCGATTTCTTTTCCATTCCCATCCACATCGCCAGCGGCTCCGGCCCCAACCAGGGTCAGCTCGGCACCCTGGGCCGCAACACCTTCCGTGGCCCGGCCTATTACGACTACGATTTCGCCCTCATCAAGGACACGCCCTTCGGCCGCCGCCCCAGCGGAGCCGAGCGCATGGATCTGCAGTTCCGCTCTGAGTTCTTCAACCTCTTCAACATCGTCAACATGGGCCTGCCCGCGAACATCCTCACCGGATCCGGCTTCGGCCAGATCAGCCGCACCGCCGGCACGTCGCGCCAGATCCAGTTCTCCCTAAAACTGATTTACTAATGTCGGGTACCTTATCCATGGAGGCGCCTTTATCGTCTCCATAGGTGTGGAAACATCAACGCCGATTCGCCCCGTCTTTGATTGGACGGAACGATGGGGGTGCCCCATCTTAACCGCGCTCTTTGCGGTTAGGGCGGGACGGAACGATCCGCCGACTTGCTGACTCGCTATTCCCGCGCCCCCGACATCGCGTGCAGCTTCAGCACTGTATTCCAGTTCCGCGCCGTGCCCCTTACCCCGCCCAGGGCGCGATCCAACAGCCCGCCCGTAAACTTGCTCTCCGCCGCACCATCGGGCAATTGCAGATACAGCGTGGCGCCCGCGAGGTGAAATCGGTCCCGCCGCGCCGGATATTGAGCCACAATCCTCTCTAAACCCTTCACCGCTTCGGCCGGCGCCGTCCGTTCCAGAAATACCGCATGCACCCTCGCCCCGTCTGCAGCCGCCTCCGCCGCAAATGGATTCTCCGCGATAACTCGCGATAACTCCTCATGTGTTCGAACCATAACTCCCACCGGCGTGCCCGTAAGCTTCTCGAGTGCTGCCGCAAGCTCCCGCGCCACTCCCGCCGCCGCCCCCTTCGCCTCAAACACCACGTTGCCGCTCTGGATGTAAGTCTCCACCCGCTTGTAGCCCAGCCTCTCCACCAGCACGCGCAACTCGGCCATCGCCAGTTTCCCGTATCCGCCCACATTCACCGCGCGCAGCAGCGCAACATAAACCGCCATCCGCAACCTCCGACATAGCCCCACGATATCAGCCGCGACTCAGACCACCCCGTCCCTCTGTCCTCGTTCCCTTGTTCGCTCGTTCCCTGCCTTTCAATGCCGGTGCCACGCCTCCACCGCCACCTCGA
>CAWBIG010000169.1:0-51766 GCA_963788435.1 uncultured Acidobacteriota bacterium
CGAGTCCAAGTCCCTGCGGCGCACCTGGTCGGAAACCTATTTCTGGTCGCTCCCTTTCTATCTGGTTGGAGCGGCCATCGTCGGACTGGTGCATTATTCCATGCGCTTTATTGGCTGGCAAAGCGCCCTGCTGGTGTTACCGGTCATGTATTGGATCTACCGCTCCTATCATCTCTACCTGGGCCGGCTGCAGGATGAAAAACGCCGCGTGGAAATCGAAGAGATGCACGTGCAGGCTGAAAAACGGCATGTGGAGGAAGTTTGCGATCTCCATCTGCGAACCATCGAAGGGCTGGCGCTGGCTATCGACGCCAAGGACCACACCACCCACGCGCACCTGCACCGGGTGCGTACCTATGCGGTTGAGATCGCCAAGGACCTAGGGTTGAGCGAAGCCGAGATGGATGCGCTGCGGGCCGCCGCCCTGCTGCATGACATTGGCAAACTGGCGGTGCCGGATCACATCATCAACAAGCCCGGCCGCCTTACCCCGGAAGAATTCGAAAAGATGAAAATTCACCCCGTGGTTGGGGCGGAGATTCTGGAGAAGGTGGCGTTTCCTTATCCCGTGGCGCCCATCGTACGCGCGCACCACGAGCGTTGGAATGGAGAAGGCTATCCGGACGGCATAAAGGGAGAAGAGATTCCCATAGGCGCGCGCATTCTGGCCACGGTAGATTGCCTGGATGCCCTCGCTTCCGACCGTCAATACCGCAAGGCGCTTCCCTTGGCGGAAGCCATGATGCAAGTGGCTGCGGAATCGGGCAAGTCCTTTGATCCGCGCGTGGTCAAAGTGCTCGAACGCCGCTATATCGAACTGGAAAAGATCGTCACGGAGACCATGGAGTCGCAAAGGCAGGACTCGCTTTCCTATAAGAGCATCGTGCAGCGCGGAGAACGTCCGGGAGCCGGATTTGAGCAGGACCGCTCCCAATCCGGCAATCCGGCAGACTTCCTTTACTCCATTGCCTCCGCGCGGCAGGAGGCGCATACGCTGTTTGAGTTAAGCCAGGATCTGGGCAACTCGCTCAGCCTGGACGAGACCCTCTCCCTGGTGGCGATGCGGCTGCGCAAGCTGGTTCCCTACGACTCGTTTGTCGCCTTCCTGCGCGAGGGCGATTCTCTGCTGCCGGAGTTTGTCAACGGCGACCATTTCCGGCAGCTCTCCTCGCTCAAAATTCCCATCGGCACCGGCCTCTGCGGATGGGTTGCCCAAAATGCGCGGCCCATCGTCAACGGCAACCCGGACGTGGAGATAGGGTTTAGGCCGGATTCACGCAGCCCCAGCGACCTGCGTTCCGCGCTGGTGGTCCCGCTGGAGGGCGTCACCGGACTGGTGGGCGTGCTGGCTCTTTACCAGGCCGACGCGGACGCGTTCACCAGCGATCATCTGCGGATCCTTCAGGTCATCACCTCGCGCGTAGCCATGTTTGTCGAGAATGCATTGAAGTTCCGCGAGGCGGAGAGCTCGGCCACCAGCGACTATCTCACCGGCATCGCCAATGCGCGCGCTTTCTCCATGCACCTGGAGCAGGAATTGGCGCGCTGCAAGCGGGAACATTCCACGGTCGCGGTGATGGTCTGCGACCTGGACGGTTTCAAGCAGATCAATGACCGTTTCGGCCATCTTGCCGGCGATCGCGTGCTCAAACAATTTGCCGGCGCGTTGACCGCATCCTGCCGGCAGTACGATTACGCGGCCCGGATGGGCGGAGACGAATTCGTCGTCATCGCTCCCAACATGAGCCCGGAAGCCATAAGCGGCCGTGCCGCGCAATTCAGCCTCATGGCGCAGCAGGCAGCCCAGGAGGTGTGCGGCGCGGATTTTCTTTCTCTCAGTGTCGGCGCCGCGTTCTATCCGCAGGATGGCGTCGAAGGCGAACAACTCCTGGCCGAAGCCGACCGTGAAATGTACGGGGCCAAACGTCGGCACTATGAAAAGCAGGGCGCGCGCAATTCAGCAAGCCTCGCCCAGTCGTCGCTGATCCCCGCACATTAAGGCATAAATGCGTAACCTGGGCAAACACGTGATCCGGATTTTTCTCCTGCTGGCCCTGGGCGGATTTCTCGGCGCGACGCTGGTGCGGATCGCGCCCGGATTCGGCGTGAGCGAGGAAGACCTGGACATCCGGATCGGCGCCGCCGGCCACGCTGCGCTCCATGCCGTGCCGCTGCAGAACGCAGGCCTGGCCCATTTCTATTTCGACTTCTGGGATCGCATCCTGCACGGCGACCTCGGCGAATCGGCTGCTCTGCATGAGCCTGTTCGCCAGCTTCTGGCTGAGCGCATGCCTGAGACCGCCAAAACGATCGCACTCGGACTGGTCCTGGCCTGGACACTCGGGCTGGGCGCCGCCTTCGCGTCTCTCGTCCCGCGCCTACGTTGGATCCACTGGGGGGCATTCGCCTTTTCCAGCGTGATCCTCTGCACCCCGGCCGCCGTGCTGGCCATTTTCTTCGTTCTGGCCCGGCTTCCGGTCCGCCTCGCCGTAGGAGTGCTGGTATTGCCCAAGGTGTACCACTTCAGCCGCGGGCTCCTTCAGAGCATCACCGGCCTTCCCCATGTGCTCGCCGCCCGCGCCAGGGGATTGAGCGAATTCCGTATCCTCGGGTCGCACATCGTACGCGTAGCCACCCCGCAGATCCTCGCCCTGGCTGGGGTCACGGTCTCCACGGCGCTGGCCGTGAGCATTCCTCTTGAAGCCCTCTGCGACTCGCCTGGAATCGGGCAACTGGCGTGGCAGGCAGCACTCGGCCGCGACCTGCCCCTCCTGGTCAATCTCACCTTGATTGTCACCCTCATCACCTTGGGCGCAAACCTGGCCGCCGATATGGTTGGAATTGCCGCACCGAAGGAGAGGCAGCCATGAAACGCGCGCGCGCCGCGGCGGCCGCATTCCTGCTCATCGTCACGGCGGCGTGCTTGCTCGGCCCCTTGCTCGTCCCCGCGTCCTATGCCGAGCAGTTCCGCGAGATCCCCAACGCGTCCTGTTCGCGGCAACATCCACTGGGCACGGACAACCTCGGCCGCGATCGCCTCGCGCGCCTGCTCTATGGATCCCGCGTTTCCCTTCTCCTGGCTCCGACTGCGGCCTTGTTGGCCACTTCGCTTGCAGGGCTCGCGGGCGGTGCGGCGGGACTGGCTGGCGGCTGGATTGAAACTTCCATCATGGCTGCGGCAGATTTGTTTCTCGCCATGCCATGGCTTTTTCTTCTACTTACCGTACGTGCGCTGCTGCCCCTCAACGTCTCTCCGCTTGCGTCTGTCGCCATCACTTTCGCGCTTCTCGGATGCCTGGGATGGGCCGGAGCGGCGCGCATCGTCTGCGCGGAAGCGCGCACCCTCCGCAATTCCGATGTCGTACTGCTGGCGCGCGCTTCGGGCTGCGGCGGCATGCGCCTCCTCTGCCGGCACATTGCCCCCAACCTGGCCGGGACCCTGCTGGCGCAATTCTGGCTTTCCATTCCCGTCTTCATCCTCACCGAAGCCAATCTCGGCCTTCTCGGTCTCGGAGTATCCGAACCGCTGCCCTCGTGGGGCAGCCTGCTGCAAGAGCTGGAAAGCCTCTCGTCAATTTCCTCCCAGCCGGTACGCTGGCTGCCGCTGGCTCTGCTGGCGCTCACCGTGGGTGCTATTCAGCTCGTGTTGCATCGGGAGAATTCTCTGCCATGAAACTTCCATATCTCCAATCCGCTTTCGCAGCTCTCGCCATGCTCGCCGTGTTGCCGCCAGCAGCCGCACAGGCTGGCACACAGTTGAAGTTTTGCATCGGAGCCTCGCCCAAAACGTTCGATCCTCTCCTCGTCACCGACGAGCCCTCTGAAACCGTCCGCTATCTCACCGGCGGCGTGTTGCTGCGCCTCAATCGGCAGTCCCAGCAGCTCCAGGCGGAGTTGGCGTCTTCATGGAAGCTGAGCCCCGACGGCAAATCCATCCGCTTCAATCTGCGCAAGAACCTCCGCTTCTCCGATGGCGTCCCGTTCACGGCTGAAGACGTTGCCTACACCGTGGACCGCCTCAATGACGCTTCCCTGCACTCGCCGGTTGCGGATGCGTTTCGCGTCGGCGAAGGCGCAATGACCACCCAGATCATTGCTCCGGACAAGATCGTGATCCGCTTTCCCACCGTGATTGTCGGGGTGGAGAAGCTCTTCGACCAGCTCGCCATTCTCTCCGCCCATTCGTCGCGGAAGGAAATGGCCGTGCTTGGTCCCTATCGGATTGCGGAATCGAAGCCCGACGCTTACGTTCTGTTGGAGCGCAACCCGAATTACTGGAAACACGATTCCGCCGGCCGCCAATTGCCCTACATTGGCTCCATTCGCCTTGAGGTAGAACAGAATCGCGACATCGAAATGCTGCGCCTTCTCCGTGGGGATATCGATTTAATCAATTCGCTCGATCCCGATCATTACCTGCAATTGAAGATCCGCGCTCCACAAATGGCCGTCGATGCCGGCGCCGGCCTCGACACCGAGCAGATCTGGTTCAACCAGGTGCCATCCGCGCCCATCCCTGCCTACAAACGGACATGGTTCGCCTCCACCGGCTTTCGCCAGGCCATCTCGCTCGCCATCAGCCGTGCCGACATCGCCAGAGTGGTCTTTCGCGGTCTTGCCCAGCCGGCCATCGGCCTCATTCCACCCGCCAACCGAACCTGGTTCAATAGCCAGCTTCAGCCGCTCAGCTTCGACCCCTCGGCCGCGTTGGCAATCTTGCGCAGCGATGGATTCGCCCTGCGCAACGGAACCCTCTACGATCGTGATGGCCACCCGGTCGAGTTCTCCGTCATCACCAACTCCGGCAACAAGAGCCGCGAAGGAATGGCGGCCATGATCCAGCAGGATTTGCTGCGCGTCGGCATTCGCCTCAACATCGTTACCCTCGACTTCCCTTCTCTCATCGAACGCATTGCGCGCACGTTTAACTACGAGGCCTGCCTTCTCGGCCTGGTCAACGACGATCTCGACCCCAATATCCAACTCAACATCTGGCTCAGCTCCGCCGACAACCACCAGTGGAATCCCAACCAGAAGTCGCCGGCGACGCCCTGGGAAGCTGAGATTGACCGGCTCATGCGCCTTCAGGCTTCCACGCCCGGCTTCCGCCAGCGTAAGCAAGCTGTCGACCGCGTGCAGCAGATCGTTCGCGAACAGCAGCCTTTCATCTACCTCGTCAACAAAGAGTCGCTCTCCGCCGTCTCTCCGCGCCTGCGAAACTTGAAGCCCGTGCCCCTGCGCCCCGAGCTCTACTGGAATATCGAGTGGCTATGGTTCGGTCCCGCGTCCGCGGACAGGAAGTGAACCGTGCCTGATTCCCTGCTCTCGCTTCGCATCTCCACCGATTATCCCGGCCGCCAGAGCGTGCTGCGCGACGTCTCTCTTGATCTGGCGCGCGGAGAGATCCTGGGATTAGTAGGCGAGAGCGGTTGTGGAAAGAGCACGCTGGCCCTGGCCATCCTGCGGCTCCTCCAATTCAAGCGCGGCCAGGTCCACGGCTCCATCCGCTTTCGCGGCCAGGACCTGCTCGAACTCAAGGAGCGCGAAATGCGCTGCCTTCGCGGCCACCAAATATCCCTGGTTCTGCAAAGTCCGCTCTCGGCTCTCAATCCCATGCTCAGCATCGGCGATCAGCTCATTGAAGCCTGGCGCGCCCATCGCCGCCCTTACCGCAAGGACGAATGCATGCGCGCCATCCTCCAATCCCTGGCCGACGTCAGCCTGCCCCCCGACCCTGCCCTGCTCCGCCGTCTCCCATCCGCTCTCAGCGTTGGCCAGGCCCAACGCGTCATCATCGCCATGGCTATCCTTCACCGGCCCTCCCTTCTCATCGCCGATGAGCCCACTAGCGCCCTCGATATCGTCACCCAGTCTGAGGTCCTCCGCCTCTTCGCCGATCTGAGCAGCAAGCTCGACATGGGCATTCTCTTCATCTCCCACGATCTTCTTTCGGTTGCCGCCATCAGCCATCGCGTGGCCGTCATGCACCAGGGACAGATCGTGGAATGCCGCCCCACGGCCGAGCTCTTCACCAATCCCGCCCACCCGTACACGCGCCGCCTCATCGCCGCCCTGCCGGTGGCCGCACCGTACCCGGTCGCGGTGAACTTCTGACGGTAAACGACGACCCCCCGCATTCTTTGCTCCGCGCTGGAGAGCTTCCTGGACGAGTGCAAAAACGATGCCGCGATTGGCGCCGGTAATCAAGACTGTTTTCTGTGCGATGTTCATGATGATCTCCTTTTGAGGCTGATCTTGACCGTCCCGATCTTGCCTCTCCACTGGGTAAGACCGGTGGGAGGCCAAGACTCATCGGTGCCCGGAGAGATTCTCCCTGCAGACCCATTTCCGCGCACAATGGTCCGTTGGTTTTGGGAGTGGACGCGGGCTCGACGACTACCAAGGCGATTTTGCTCGATCCTGAGACACGTGCCATCGGATGCGAAGTATATCCACCTGCGCAACGGCGTGCCTATCGGTTATGCCATGAACAATGCCTGCTCCGCGGGCACTGGCTCGTTTCTCGAGGAGAGCGCACAAAGCGATCTTGGGATCCATGTCTCCGATATCGAAGGTATCGCGTTGACTGCGCCGGCTCCGGTGAAGTTCAAGACGACGTGCGCCGCATTCATCAACTCCGACATCCGCATCGCTCAACAACAAGGTCAGGAGCGCGACAACATTCTTGCCGGCCTGGTATATGCAATCGCCGATAATTACCCGACGAACGTCAAAGGGCAGCCCCCGGTCGGGCAGAGTCATCCGCGGTTCCAGAACGCGGGAGCCCGCTCGTTGAATAGTCCGCGCACTGCGATGGTGGCCGCTGCTGTTTTTTGCGTGTTTACTCTTAAATTCATAGTTGACAAACCGCTATTTCGGATCTAATGTGACTCTTAATTCATTAGTTGACGGAGGCGCTCTTGCCGCGAAAAAGAACCCCCAATCTTACCGGAGCCGAGCTTCGGCTTATGGATATCGTGTGGGACAAAGGCGCGGCCACCGTGGGGGAAGTGGCAGGGGCGCTGACCGGCGAGCCTGCTCTTGCCTACAACACGGTCCTGACCACGCTTCGGATTCTCGAGGAGAAGGGCTACGTGCGGCATAGCAAGTCCCGCGAAGGGCGCGCCTTTGTGTATCGTGCCGTGGTCGGGCGCAAGCAGGCGAGCAGGAATGCCCTGCGCCAGGTCGTCCGCGGGTTCTTCGGCAATTCTCCCGAGTTGCTTGTCCTTCATCTGCTCGACGACGGGGATCTGACTGAACGGGAACTTGAAAACATTCGCAATCTGCTGGCGGAAGGTGAAAAATGAGCGCGATTCTCGAATCCCTGAATGCTTTTTCGGCCGCCGGACTGGCGGCAATTCTGAACACGCTGTGGCTGGCGTTCGCGGTGGTCGCGGTGATTTGGATTTCTCTGCGGTTGATACCACGCGTGAACGCGGCAACGCGCCATGCAGTGTGGTGGGCCGTGCTGGCGCTGGTGGTGATGTTGCCTGTGGCCGGTGTTCTGCCGCGGTCTGCGCGGCCCGTGCCTTCCGTGGCGGGGACGGAAAAGCAAGTCCAAACGCGGGTCCTGTCTTCGCCCGCCGCGAAGCCGCTGGTTGTAACCCGCGCCAATGCTCCTGCTCCGGCGCACAGGTCCGCTTTGTTGAACTCGTCCGCTACGCTGCACCCATCCGGTGCGGCGGTCCCATCGGTCCCGGCGCACGCGCTGTCTTCTGGCGCCTACCGGGATCCTGGCGTACGCATCCCTATCGAATTCCATACGGGAAACTGGCAGGCAATGCTGCTGTTCTTCTGGACGGGCTTGTCTTCGGTTCTGCTATGCAGGATTGTGCTGAGTTATCTGCATCTGCGCGGCCTGCGGAATCGCGCCCGGCAGGCAAGCGCTGACATCGTCCTCCGTTTCGAGCAGCATTTGCGCCAGTCCCGGACGTCAAGCGACGCCCAGCTTCTGGTATCGGATGAAGTGATTTCACCTCTGGTGGCGGGATTTCTGCATCCCGTCATCATTCTTCCGGACCTCCTGCTCAGGGAGATTTCCGAGCCGGAGCTCGACTACATTCTGCTACACGAACGGGCTCATGTGGTGCGCCGCGACAATTGGACGAACCTGATGGGCCGGCTGGTATCCGCGGTTTTCATTTTCCATCCGGTGGCGGCGTGGGTATTGCACCGCATCGAGCGGGAACGGGAAATCGCCTGTGACGATTGGGTGGTGGCCGCCACGGGCTCCGCCTTCCGCTACGCAGCGGTTCTGGCGCGGTTATTCGAATTCTGCTGCAAGCAGCGCCGAGAATTGCTCGCGACGGGAATGGCTCACCGAACTTCAAACGTCCGCGAGCGCATTCAGTTTCTGCTCCGACCGAGGTTACATTTTTCACCCGGGGCTTCACTGTCGCGCGTCTCTTTCTGTGTCGCCGCCGGCCTGGCGCTACTCAGCTTTGGATTGCGGATGCCCGGATGGATCGCCTTCGCCAAGAGCTCGAACGCGGTTGTCGGACATAACCAGGCCTATGCGCACGCGCAAATCTCCGCTGCGGGCGTGGCGATCGCGCCCGAAGCGGCAACGGTCTCCTCAGCAATCAGCACGACCTCCTCTGCCACAGCGGCGATGTCAACGGATGAGGACAAGACCTGGCGTCATGAATGGAAGATCACGCGCGACGGCTCGAATTCGAGCACGGTGCAGCTCTCCCTTATACTCCGCGGCGACGACGGCAACGACCGCATGAACACCGAGGGCGTTCCGCTCTCCAGTCTCAGCGGATTCTCTCTTTCCATGCTGGATCATGATGGGCCGGTAAAATTCGAATATGTCCGGGACTCGGGGCGGATTCTCTGCGAAGGCAATGTGACTGGCGGCCACGCTGCAGGGCCATTCACGGTTGCGCTCAATCCTTCGTTTGTTTCGGATCTGGAAAAGATGGGCTATGCCGCGCCGCGCGATGACGAGGCGTTCTCTCTGGTTACCACCGACGTGACTCTCAGCTATGCGCGCGCCATCAGGGACACGGGACTTACAACGTCGATATCGGATTTGATCGATCTGCAAGATCACGGAGTCGGTGCGGATTATGTCCGCGAAGTGCGCCAGGAAGGATTTACGAATCTGAGCGCGGGGGAAATCTCCGATCTGCGGGATCACGGCGTAAATCCCGATTACCTCAAAGCGATCAAGGCCGCCGGCCCCAACCTCTCCATCGAGGAAATCGACAGCCTGTACGATCACGGCGTTAAACCCGACTATTACAAATCCATCGTGGCTGTCGACTCCAAGCTCTCCATCGAGCAAATCGACAACCTGTACGATCACGGCGTCAAGCCCGACTATTACAAATCCATGGCGGCCACTGCACCCGAGCTTTCCATCGAGCAAATCGACAGCCTGTACGATCACGGCGTTGAACCGGATTCTTACAAGGGATTTGCCGCGGTCGGCTCCAAGCTCTCCATTGAGGAGATCAACAGCCTGCGCGACCATGGCGTCAAGCCGGAGTACTACGGGAGGATGAAGTCTATCGCGCCCAACCTATCCATTGAGGAGATCGACAGTCTCTTTGACCACGGGGTCAAGCCGGATTCCTACAAGGGCTTTGCCTCGGCAGAGCCGAAACTTTCGATCGAGCAGATTGACAGCCTGTACGATCACGGGGTTCCACCGGATTCCTACAAGGGCCTTGCCTCGGTCGACCCCAAGCTCTCCATCGAAGAAATCAACAGCCTGCACGATCATGGCGTCGAACCGGAGTTCTACCGGGGCACTAAGGCCGCAGACTCAAAGGTATCGATCGAGGAGATCGATCGGCTGCGTGACCATGGAGTGGCGCCGGAGTATCTGAAGGAAATTCGCGGGCTGCCGGATGGATTCTCCATTTCAGACATCTCCGAACTGCGCGACCACGGCATCACTGCCAATTACATTCGCAACCTGCACGATATGGGCATGAAAACCCTGACGGCGGCTCAAATCGTTCGCCTCCACGACAAAGACTAGGATTTCTGGCTCACCGCCTGTGTAGTGGCGCTGGCCACGTCTTTCGCTGCGGCTGGCGTGTAGACTGGCGTGTACCAGTGAGAGGGGATTGGCCATGAGCACATCGGATTTGAATCTGGACAGCATGCTGGATGTGGCGTGGGTGCGGTCGCAATTTCCTTCGCTCGAAACGCGGGTAACCGGGCAGAGGGCAGCTTTTCTGGACGGCCCTGCGGGTACACAGGTTCCCAGACAGGTTATTGCGGCAATCCAGAATTATCTGGTGAATTCGAATGCCAATAGCGGTGGCGAATTTCTTACCAGCCGACGCAGCGACGACATGATTGCCGGCACGCGCGCGGCGATGGCGGATTTTTTTCATTGTGACGCGGACGAGGTTGTTTTTGGCCCGAACATGACGACGCTCACGTTCGCGCTGTCGCGGGCGATTGGGCGGGAGTTGGGGCCGGGCGACGAGATTCTGCTGACCGTTCTGGACCATGACGCCAATTTCTCTCCGTGGAAGGCGCTCGAAGAAAAAGGCGTGACCATCCGGGCAGCCGATATTCGCACCGAGGACTGCACGCTCGATCTCGAGGACCTTAAGGCCAAGTTGAGTGACCGCACGCGGCTGGTGGCCGTGGGCTACGCGTCCAACTCCGTAGGGACCATCAATCCGGTTCAAGAGATCACCGGCCTGGCCCATGCCGCCGGCGCATTGGCATTTGTGGACGCGGTGCATTATGCCCCTCATGGCCTGCTGGACGTGAAAGAGCTGGATTGCGATTTCCTGGTGTGTTCCCCCTACAAATTCTTTGGTCCGCACATGGGCACGCTGTTTGGGAAGCGGGAACATCTGGATCGATTCCGGCCCTACAAAGTGCGGCCATCGCACGATGAGAGCCCTGATCGATGGGAAACCGGCACGCAAACACACGAGCTGATCGCCGGAATCGGCGCGGCTGTGGAGTATATCGCGGATGTGGGCCGGCACAGTGAACCCAGCGTAGGGACGCGGCGGCAAGCGCTGGCCGCTGCTTACCGCTCCACGGCGGCTTACGAGCGGCGCCTGATTACGCGCCTGATCCAGGGGCTGGAGGCGATTCCGGGAGTGCGAATTTATGGGATTACCGATCCCACGCGATTTGAAGAACGCTGTTCGACGATTTCGCTACGCATTGGGGATCATTCTCCGCAGACGATTGCCCAGTTCCTGGCCACGCGCGGACTCTTCACCTGGAACGGGAATTACTACGCGATCAATTTGACGGAGCGCCTGGAAGTGGAGCAGAAGGGCGGAATGCTGCGCATCGGCCTGGTTCATTACAACACCGTGGAAGAGGTGGAACGGCTGCTCGGTGCGCTGAGGGATTTCGTCTCGCAGTGACGAACCGCATATTTCATCCAGTTGGGTAAGGCCGGGATGGGTGGTACCGCTGTTGACCGTTGACTTTGCCGCGAGTGCGGAGTTAGCGTTGAATTCGGCGCACGGGGCGCATCCAGTCCGCGGAAAGGGCCAAGCCCACCCTGCAGCAGTTAGACAATCACAATTCGACAAATCTTCTTTCTGCCTGCACTGCGGACACAGGCCATCAACGGAAAGGAGACTTCCATGGCAATCGAACTCCCGCTACGCCCTAATCTTGAACAACTCAGGAAACAGTCCAAGTCGCTGCTGAAGCGCCAGCAGGCAGCAGACCCCGACGCTTTTGCGCGCATTGTCGAGAGCCATCCGCGCTGGAGAAGCCTGCGCAAAGAAGAAATCGGCGCGTTACCCTTCGCGCTCGCGGATGCGCAGCTGGTGATTGCGAGAGAATATGGATTCGCGTCCTGGGCTGGGCTGCAGGCACACGTGACAACGCTGGAAGCGGCGAGCAACACGGCAGAGGCTGTCGCGTCTCTGCGGGATGCCGCGGGAAAAGGCGACCTGGCACGACTCAATGCGCTGCTCAATGCGCATCCGGAGCTGATTGACGAGCGCGGCGGGGAAGGCGTGAGAACGCCACTGCACCAGGCCGTGTTCGGGAACTGTGAAGCGGCGGTCAAGCTGCTGCTGGAGCGCGGAGCCAATCCCAACATCCGCTGCGAAGGCGACAATGCCTACCCGCTCCATTTCGCCGTGGAGAAGCATCGCTTCCCCATCATTCGTCTTCTGGTGGAGCATAAAGCCGATACGATCGGCGAAGGCGATTATCACGAGCTGGGCGTGATTGGATGGGCTTCGGCGTGGCCAGATATACCGGCTCATCCCGAAATTGTTGCCTATCTGCTGGCCCACGGCGCGCAGCACAATATTTTCTCCGCAGTTGCGATGGGCGACGTAAAGGCGATTCGCGACCTGGTGGCGCGCACGCCGGAAGACCTGGAGCGTCGGATGAACGGAACGAAAATGCGCTCGATGCCGCTGCATCTTGCGGTTTTCAAGAATCAAACCGCGGCGCTTACGACGCTGTTGGAACTGCGGGCGAACACGGAGTCGCTGGATGAAGCAGGATTCTCCGCACTCGACGTGGCCGCCTTCACTGGCCGGCATGACCATGCCCGGGTATTGCTGGAACACGGAGCGAAGGTGCGGCTGCCCGCGGCCGTGGCCCTCCATCGGACCGAGGATGTGGAAATGCTGGTGCGCAGGGATCCCGGCACCCTCGAGCCTGGCGGCCGCTGGGGTTATTTGATTGTTCGCGCCAGCGAGTGGGCGGCAGGCGATGTAATCGAGATGCTGCTCCAAAACGGAGCGCACGTGAATTTGAAGGACAATCCGAAGACCTCAATTGATTCGACCAGCGGCTATACGCCTCTGCACGCTGCGGCGTTCCGTGGGAACGTGAGCGCGATTGAAGTGCTGATGAAGCACGGAGCCGATGTGCGCGCGCGCGAAGAGAAGTGGCGCGGGACGCCTGCGGGGTGGGCAGACTACGCCGGACATGCCGAGGCGCGCGACAGAATTCTACGCGGGCCAATCGAAATTATCGAGGCGATCCAATATGGCTTGACGGATCGCGTCCATGCCATTCTGGATGAAGATGGAGCCGCTTTAAACCGACCGTTCCACGAGTACGGCCTGTTTCCGTTGGATGCCGAGGGCTGGTACACTCCGCTGGCTTACGCTGTCGCCCGCGGCCGGGAACAGATCGTGCGGCTGCTGCTGGAGCGCGGCGCCGACACAACGTTGCGATCAACCAAAGGCGAGACGCTGGGGCAGATTGCGTTAAAGAACGGCCACGGACAGGTTGCGCGGCTTCTCAACGAAGCGGGGGAACTGGAGAGAACGTAAGCATGCGTGGGCCTGGAGGCCCGCGCTACGATTCGCACGAAGCCGGCACTACTTGGCTTGCACAATCGGCAGCAGCACGGCGCTCGGCTCGTTGGAGCCCCGCTCGATTGAGATGGTCTCCGCGTGAAAGTCCTCCGGCTTGGCAAAGAAGATGTTGGGCACAAAGGTTTGCGGGTTGCGGTCGTAGAGCGGGAACAACGATGACTGCACCTGCACCATGATCCGGTGTCCCGGTTCGAAGACGTAATTCATGGTGGGTAGGCGGAATCGATATTCCTCGACTGCGCCGGCCGGTATCGCCTCAGGGGTATCGAAGCGTTTCCGGTAGCGTCCCCTGAAGATGTCCATGCTGATGGGCAGCTCGTAGCCGGCCAGATCCGATTGCTGCGCATACGTCGGCGGGTACACGTCGATAATCTTCACCACAACGTCCATGTCCGTTCCCGTAGTTCGTTCGAACAGGTCCGCGAACGGCGCGCCTTCTACGCGAACCGCATGGTCCAGCACCGGAGTCTCGTAACTCAGCACGTCCGTTCGCGTGCCCACTGGCCGCTGATCCTGAACCAGCCACGTCCTCCAGCGATCGCCGCCATTCTCGGCAATGGGCGGCGTGAGATACGGCACCGGCTTGGCGGGATCGGAGACGTAGCTGTCCTCGCCGCTTTGCGGCTTCTCCAGCGCGAGGCCGTAGTTGGCTTGGAGATACATCGGAGTCAGGTGTTTCTCGTCCACGCCGGGCCAGTCTGCGAACTTGTCCCAGCGATTCTCCGATGGGTTGTAGATCATCACCTGCGCCATGGGCTGGGCCGGCTTGCGGTCCTTGAGATACTCGTCGAAAAACGGAATCAGCACGTCACGACGGAAGTCCGCCGACACATCGCCCTTCCACTTCAGCGGTCCGAGCGTATAGGCCGAGCCATTCACCTGGCTGTGGTACCAGGGCCCCATCACCAGGTGGTTGTTGGCTTCATGCCCGGCAGCCTTCAGCGCCTCCCAAGTGTGGATGGCGCCATACATGTCCTCCTGGTCCCAGAGTCCTTGCAGCCATACTGTGGGCACGCTGGTGGGTTTTGCGGCCACGAGCTTGTCCAGCGCCTGCAACTGCCAGAAGGCGTCGTACGCAGGATGCGCCGAGAAGCGGTTCCACCAGGGCAACTGCTTGAAGCCGTGCTCGTCGGCCCAGTGGCCCGCCGTTCCAGCATCGAGAAAGCTCTTATAGTCGTCGTCGGACGGGCGGGGCACGCCGGTGCCCGATCCGCGTTCGGCGGTTTGCCCGGTGAAGTAATCCAGGTTCACCTGCCGGAATGCGCCGTAGTGGAACCAGTCGTCGCCCATCCAACCGTCGATCATCGGGCTCTCCGGCGCCGCAACCTTCATTGCGGGGTGTGGGCCCAGCAGTGCCATCGTCACCGTCCAGCCATCGTACGACGAGCCGATCATGCCCACGCGTCCGTTTGACTCGGGCACGTTCTTCACCAGCCAGTCGATGGTGTCGTAAGCATCGGTGGTGTCATCGGTCTTAGTTGGATTCAGAGGACCGATGGGCGGCCGAGTCATTACATAATCTCCCTCGGATCCGTACTTGCCGCGAATGTCCTGGTCGACGATGATGTAGCCGTCGTCCACCCACTCGCGCTGCGCCGGCCATACCGCGTCGCGCATCTTTGGCTTGTCTGAGGAAAAGCCGCCGGCGTTGTACGGCGTGCGCTCCAGCAGCATCGGCAGCCCCCTGGCTCCATTGGGCACAAGGATCACCGTGTGCAACTTGACCCCATCGCGCATGGGAATCATCACGTCGCGCTTTTCATAGTCGTAGCCCGGGTGCGGCTCTACCCACTTGGCGGGAATGTCGCTGCCCGTCTGCACCATGTCAGGGGTTACGCCAGCCGATTGAGCAAACGACAAACCAGCCGGACCGCAAAGAGCCGCGGCCAGAATCAGAGTTGTGAGGGGAGCAAGTGTTGTGCGCATTGTTTCTATCTTGCCACGGCGCACAGCGGTTACTCGCGGTTGGCCGGATTCTCTTCGAGCCGGTAGAACGCCGCGCAGTTGCCGCCCAGGATCGCGTCCTTTTCCGCGGCCGAAAGCTCCTCGATGTAATCGAAGACAATTTGCATCGTGGAGCGATAGTCCGCCGACAGCGTGCACACCGGCCAGTCCGAACCGATCATGAGCCGGGCTGGGCCAAAGGCTTCCAGAACGGTGTCGAGATACGGGCGAAAATCTTCCCGGGTCCATTGCTTCCAGCGCGCCTCCGTAACCATGCCGGACAGCTTGCAATCGACGTTGGGCAGCTCGGCCAATGCGCGCACGTCCTTGTTCCACGGCTCCATTCCGTGCTCCGCAATCGACGGCTTGGCAATGTGGTCGAGCACGAATCTCTGCCTGGGGAACCGGCGCGCGAACGATGCGGCCACGCGCAGGTGGCGCGGATAAATCAGGATGTCGTAGGCCAGCTCGAACTCCCGCAGGAGCGCGATCCCGCGGCAAAAATCGGGCCGGAGAAGGAATTCGTCGTCGGGCTCGTCCTGGGCCACATGCCGGATGCCTACCAGCTTGCGGCTCGCCGACAACTGTTCGAGATGCTGCCCGGCGTCGGGCGAGCACAGGTCAACCCACCCCACCACTCCGCGAACAAATTCGTTGGCTTCGGCCTGCTTCAGCAGCCAACGGGTCTCGTCCAGGCTGTGCCGCGCCTGGACTGCCACGGATCCGTCAAATCCGATTTCCTCCCGCAGCGGCATCAGATCGCTGGCGAGGAAATCGCGCTTCAGCGGCGCCATGGCATCCGTGATCCAGCCGTAATCCGCAGGATCGTAGTGCCAGAAATGCTGGTGTGCGTCGATTCGCATTTTGGTCTTCTCTTGTCTGCACGAGCATACTTCAACCCGACGAGAGACTCGCGCGACCCGGCGCCCGCAATTATATTGCTCCTATGCTCTCCCGATGCTTCTGCGCTGCCGCTGCTGCAGCCTGCCTGGCCGGCTCTACTGCTCTGGCTCAGCCGGCTCTGCCTCCCATCACTCTCGACGAATACTTCAACACCACCGCAATCGATTCCGCGGCGCTCTCGCCCGACGGGGCCCTCGCCGTGATTGCCACCGAGGCGCCGGACTGGAAGAACAACGCATTCCGCGACGACCTGTGGCTCTCCGGCGCGGGCGGGGACCTGCGCCCGCTCACGCACGGGGGCAGCGAATCCGGCCCGCAATGGAGCCCGGATGGACAGTGGATCGCCTTCGTCAGCGATCGCGCCCTTCCCGGGGAATCTGCCGGGCCTGAGGGCACGCCCGGCGACGATGCCAAGGCCAGCCGCATCTGGATCATCTCTGTCCATGGTGGCGAGGCCCTGCCGCTCTATGCGCAGAAACTCGATGTGCATTCATTCGCGTGGTCGGCAGACGGCTCGGCAATCTATTACTCCGTCACTGAGCCGCTCTCGCAAGCGCAGCAGGACGAGCAAAAAGAGCAATGGAAGGACGTGATCCGGTGGCGGGAGCAGAATCGCGGCGACCTGCTGCTGAAGCAGACCGTTGCGCCGGCTCTGTCCGCAGCCGTGGCTGTTCCGCCGCCCCAGCACGGCGGCAAAAAGGAGGCGCCGAGCGACAAGCCCGAATTGCCCGCCGGCGCCGAGACCATTGCGCGCAGCGTGTTCGGGATTGGCGAGATTGCACCGTCGCCCGATGGCAAGACTATCGCGTTTCAGACCCAGCCCGTGCATCATCGCGAGGAGAATCCCGACAATTACGAGATCTACCTGGTGGGCTCTGGCGGCGGCGAGGTGCGCCGCCTGACCAACAACCAGGCTCTCGAATCCGGCTTGCGCTGGACGCCGGATAGCCACATGCTAGACTTCATCGTTACCGCGGCGTCGGGCTCGCTGGAAGGCCCTTATCGCGATGTGCAGGGCCGCCTCTACCGCATCGACACCGATAGCGGCAAGGTCGAGCGTCTCGGCGCATCGTTTGACGGGTCCTGGGAGCAATTCTCGCTCCTCCCGGACGGCCGCG
Organism: uncultured Acidobacteriota bacterium; assembly: GCA_963788435.1. Lineage (GTDB taxonomy): Bacteria > Acidobacteriota > Terriglobia > Terriglobales > Acidobacteriaceae > Telmatobacter. The sequence continues at coordinate 17,258 of CAWBIG010000169.1, forward strand.
AACTCGCGCTTGGCCTCAAAGGCACCGAGGAACAACTCTACCTCATCAGCGGCGCTCAGGCGGAAAAGCTTCCCGGCCGCGCCGGCAGCTACTCCGGCCTGTCCACCGCGCTTCATTCGAGCGCCATCCTGGTGCGGCACTCCACTATCAACGATCCCACCCAGCTCTATCGCGCTTCTGACCCGATGCATCCCGATCAGCTTGCCGCACTCACTAGCTTCAATCCCATTTTTGCCCAGCGTGCGCAGCCGGAATGGCAGGCTTACAACTGGACCGCCGACGACGGAGTCAAAGTAGAAGGCGTACTCATCTATCCGCCCGGCAAGAAGGACGCGAAGCGCCTGCGCATGCTCACCCTCATTCACGGAGGCCCCGCCGACGCCGACGGAAACCGCTTCGGCGCCGACTGGTACGACTGGGCCACGCTGGCCGCCGCCAACGGCTGGCTGGTTTTCCGGCCCAACTACCGCGGGTCCTCCGGATACGGCGACGACTTCATGCTCGCGATCGAGCCCCACCTGGTCTCCAAGCCCGGCCGCGACATTCTTGAAGGCGTCGACGCTCTCGTCAAGGACGGCATCGCCGATCCCGATCACCTGGCCATCGGCGGCTACAGCTACGGCGGCTACATGACCAACTGGCTCATCACCCAGACCACCCGCTTTCGCTCTGCCGTGACCGGCGCTGGCGCCGTGGAACACGCAGCCAACTGGGGCAACGACGACGAGACCTGGGACGACGCCTGGTACCTTGGCGGCAAACCATGGGACGATCCGGAGCTCTACCAGAGCGAAGCGGCGCTGTTCCGGTTCAACAAGGTGAAAACCCCCACCCACCTGGTGCAAGGCGAGGCCGATATCCGCGTCAGCTACCTGGAAGGCGTGACCATGGAGCGGGCGCTCGATCAGCTGGGGATTTCGCACACGTTCCTCGTTTTTCCCGGCGAGGGTCACGGTTTGGGCAAAAACCCATGGCATGGGTACATCAAAGTCCGCGAGGAGTTGCAGTGGCTGGAGAAATATGATGGAAAGTAGGCCGTCGCGGGGCCCCAGGGCAATGTTTCCGGAAGCCCGGGACCGTCCTGGCGCATCTTGTTGAAGGAGCGGCTTGCGGAAGCCATTATGAGCACCGTGGAACAACCCCAGAATGTGGCCGCCGAAGGGGGCCGGAGTGCGTCCTTTGAGCAGACGCTGATGAGCGCTCGCCGCACCATGGTGCTCAGCGAAATCCTGAAAATCGCGCTGGACAGTTTCCGCACCAGCAAGGTCCGTTTCCTCCTGACGGCGCTGGGCATGGTCATCGGCACCGCATCCGTCATCCTCGTGGTCACCATCGGGCTCACCGGCAAGCAATTCATCCTTGCCGAAATCCAGAAGATCGGCACCAATGAGATCGAGCTGGAATATGCCGGCGGCGGCGCATCGGGCACCGAGGGTGTTGTTTACAACGATTTCCTCACCCGCCAGGACGAGAAGACCGTGGATGAGCAGTTGCCCGGCATCCTGTATTCCTCGCCGGTGGTGGAGATGCATGAACGCATCAGTTTCGGCGGCGGCGTGGTGAAGGACACGCTGGTCCTGGGCGTCGCTCCGGATTACCGGTACATCCGCAACCTGCTCGTTCCCTATGGCCGCTTCTTTGACCAGATCGACGAAGACCGCCACATGTTTTGCGCCGATGTAACCGAGACTTTTGCGCGAGAGCGATATGGCAGCGACGATGCGGCGGTGGGGCAGGTATTCGAGGTCAGCGGAATTCCTTTCACCATCGTCGGCGTTTTCAAGGAGGGCGTCGAGACCTTCGGCGAGACCGAGATCGCCGATCAGACCATCCTGATTCCCGCCTCCGTGGCCACCTATTTCCAAAACACTGAAAACGTGAAGCAGATTTACTTCTCCATGCGCAGCATGGAAGAGGTGCCGGACGCATCCAAGGAAATCGTCCGCATCGTCCACGCGCGGCACCGTACCAACTCCGTGTACAAGACGACGGACCTGCGCGAGGTCCTTGACATGGCGCGCAAAATCGCCAACATCATCACCGCGGTTCTGGTGCTTGTCGCGGCCGTCACCCTGGCGGTTGGCGGCGTGGGCATCATGAACATCATGCTGGCCACGGTCCGTTCCCGAATCCGCGAGATCGGCATCCGCAAAGCCCTTGGCGCCACCCGCCGCGAGATCAAGCTGCAATTCCTGGCCGAGGCAGTCATCATCTCTCTCTCCGGCGGAATTGTGGGCACGCTTCTCGGCCTCATGCTGCCGCTCTCCGTCCGCTTCTTCACCGACTATCCCCTGCCAATCTCCTTCCTGTCGATCGTCATCGCGCTGGCCTCGGCCATGTTTGTGGGCATCATCTTCGGCACCGTGCCCGCCACCCGCGCCGCGCAATTGGACCCCGTGGAATCGCTCAAGTATGAATGAACCCGAACACCGGCCCGCGCCGCCCGAAGACGACGACGCCGACAAGGCTCCGCGCGGGGCCAACCTCGCCCTCATCTACGGCGTTATGCTGGTGGCATTGCTCATCGCCATCGGCCTGGCGACGCTGATCGTGCTTCCGTTTTATCACCGGCGTTAAACCCGACGAAAAAACTGGAGGATAATTGAGAGCCTATGACCCAAGCCAGAATCAATGCAATCTCTCCGTTCTTCATCGTCAGCAACGTGCGGAAGACGGTCGCATTTTATTGCGAGAAACTTGGATTTGAAGCGGACTATCAGGACCCGAAGGACAATCCCTTCTTTGCGATCGTTCGTCGCGATGGAGCGATGATCTTCCTCAAATCCCATCAGGGGCTTGACCCCACGCCGAACTCATCCCGTCATCCCTGGATCCGGTGGGATGCCTATGTGTCCGTTCCTGATCCCGATGCGCTCGCGGCTGAGCTCGCCGCTAATGGAGTGGCGTTCGACAAGCCGCTGGGGAATACATCGGAGAATCTGCGCGGTTTCGACGTGCGCGATCCGGACGGCTACGTGTTGTTCTTCGGGCGTCCCAACTGACTGCGGCTTGACCGCTCAGGCTTTCGGCGCGCCAGATTCAACTGCGCGAACAATCTGCTCCGCATCGTAAACGCACCCGCCCCACACGCCGCCGCTGGCCTGCACCAGCGCCGCCCACAGGCGCGTGTCGTCCGGCAGCACCGGATGCGGCGCAAGATCGCTGCGCGGCGTGCGCTCGCTCAACAGTCGCGCTCCCTCCGCCGCAACGAACCGCCGGCCCACCGCGTCGCCAATCAGGTTCACCGTGCCGGTCAGCCGCTCGCGATCGATCACGATCTCGATCCAGTCGCCATCGCGCACTTTGCCCACCGGCCCACCGGCCAGGGCCTCCGGCGAAACGTGTCCGATGCACGCTCCGGTCGACACCCCGCTGAACCGCGCATCGGTGAGGACGGCAACGTGCTTGCAGTGCGGCAGCATCTTCAAGGCCGAGGTCACCTGGTAGGTTTCCGGCATGCCCGCGCCCTTCGGCCCGCTGCAGATCAGTACTACAACGTCGCCATGGGTCACGCGTCCTGATTTGATGGCCTCGATCGCTGCTTCTTCCGTGGTGAACACTTTGGCCGGCCCGCTATGCCGGTAGATGCTTTTGTCGTCTATCAGCGACGGATCGATCGCCGTGCTCTTGATCACCGACCCCTCCGGCGCAAGATTCCCCATCGGGAAACATACCGTCGGCGTCAAACCGCGCTCGTGCGCCCGGTCCGCGTTCATAATCACGTCATCGGGATCAACGCCGTCCACACGATGGAGCTCTTCGCGCAACGCGCGCCGCCGCTCGCTCTGTTTCCACCAGTCCAGGCACGCATCTAACGTTTCCCCGCTCACCGTGCGCACGCTCGTATCCAGCAGCCCTGCCTGCCGCAGATGCAGCATTGCCTCCGGCACGCCGCCGGCCAGAAATACCTGCACTGTCGCGAACCCCCGCGGTCCGTTCGGCAGCGCGTCCACCAGGCGTGGCGTCCGCCGGTTCACCTCGGCCCAATCCTCAATTGTGGGCCGGCGCAGCCCCGCGTGAAACGCAATCGCCGGCAGATGAATCAGCAGGTTCGTCGACCCGCCGAACGCCGCGTGCACCACCATCGCATTGCGCACCGCGGCATCCGTCAGCACGTCGCGTGCGCCCATGCTCACCTCATGCATGCGCATCAGCGCGCGCGCCGACCGCCGCGCCGCGTCCAGCCATATTGCGTGTCCCGAAGGTGCCAGCGCCGTGTGTGGCAGCGATAATCCGAGCGCCTCGCCCACCACCTGCGACGTGGCCGCCGTCCCCAGGAACTGGCACCCTCCGCCGGGCGACGCGCACGCGCGGCAACCCATCTCCGCCGCGTACTCCAGCGTGATCTGCTGCTGCGCAAAGCGTGCGCCGATGGTCTGCACCTTGCCCGCATCCTCGCCTTCGTCCGGCAGCAGCGTTACTCCGCCGGGCACCAGCACCGCCGGCATCGCGCCGCTCGCGCCCAGCGCCATCATCATCGCCGGCAATCCCTTGTCGCAGGTTGCCACGCCCAGTACGCCTTTGCGCGTGGGCAGCGACCGCATCAGGCGCCGCAGCACCATCGCGGCATCGTTGCGATACGCCAGCGAATCCATCATTCCCGTGGTGCCCTGGGTGCGCCCGTCGCAGGGGTCCGTACACGCTCCGGCAAATGGCACCGCGTGCAGCGCCTTCAATTCGCGCGCTGCTTCGGCCACCAGCAGGCCCACTTCCCAATGTCCCGAATGGAATCCCAGCGCAATCGGCGTGCCGTCTTCCGCGCGCAGACCGCCGTGCGTACTCAGGATCAGGAATTCCGGATCGCGCAGCCGCGCCGGGTCCCATCCCATCCCCGCATTCTGCGTCAGCCCGAACAGGTTTCCCGAGGGCGCATTGCGCAGCATCTCCGCAGTAATGGGCAGCGCGCCGGCCGGTCCCCGCGCATGCGTGGCCACGCGGTACAGGCCTTCGTCATCCGGCTCCAGCAGTGAGCTGAGACTGATCTGATTCATAGCTCTTCTTATTCTGCGCCCTGCGCAGTTGGAGCTTCTACCTGCCTCAGCTCAAACTCGTGCGGCACCGGCGCGGCCTCGGCGTAAATCGAGTCTTCCAGCGAATCCTCGAACGCATGCATCCTGTCCGCTCCGTTCTCCGCGCCTGTGTCCGCGTTTCGCACCCGCATGCGCAGATGAATGTAGTACGCTTCGTCTCGGTCGCGCACCATCCAGCTCACGCGCTGCGCCTGGTGAAACATCGGAGTGGGGAAATCCGCCAGATTGACGCCGCCCTTCAATTCCTCATCGGTAAACGTGCCAACCGGATTGCCGTCGATGGCAAGCACATAGCGGCCCGCCTCCAAACCGGAGACCGTCAGCGGCTCCTCATCCAGCGCCTTCTCAATATCCGTAAGGTCGAACAGCACCTTCTGCGTGGCGTTGTCACGCGTCAACGGCAGCGGAAGCGCATCCTCCTTCTCGGACCAGCGCAATGTGTTCCCATCCCGCGTCAGGTCGGCTACAGTCGCATTCACGCCGGAACCCCTCGCAACGCCCGCCGACGCGTCGATGATCACGCTCGACACCACCGCAGGCGCATTCCATTCCTTCAGAATCGCCTCCGCCATCACCCAGTGCGCAAGCGGATCGGGATGCACGCGGTCCGGCAGCAGCAGCTTCGCCAGGCGCGGATCCAGCGCTTCCGCCTTCTCCAGCGCCGACACCACCGGCGGATTCAGATTCACGAAAGTTGCGCCGTGCTCCTGCGCTAACTGCTCGTCCACACCGGCAAAATGCTGCATCACTGAGTTATATCCACCCGGGAAATACGGCGCCGCTGTCACATCGTCATATGGAGACGGCCCCAGCAGCGTCACCCGCGCATCCGGCGCATGCTCGTGAATGGAATCGAGAATGTGCTCGTAGCCGTTTCGGTAAGCAGCCTCGATCTCCGGCGTCGTCGCGCGATATTCACCGTCATTCATCCCCAGCATGATGGCGATCACGCTCGGTTTCTCGTTAAACACATCCCGTTGCAACCGCAGGTCAATCGGTCCGCCCGAGCCGCCCGTCACCCGGTCGCCACCCACGCCTGCATCGAAGAAATGCACGCGCATACGGGGAAAGCGCGTCACCGTGTATAGCTCCACCCACTGGTTGAAATAATTCTGCTCGGTGATGCTGTCGCCGTAGAACACCACCGAGTCATCCGGATGCAGATAGAACCCACGCGCCACGCCCGCCGGCGGCTTCGGGCCCGGAGCCATTGCCACCGCCACCAGCGAGTCCGCGCAACCGTAATAAAGGAACCACTTGTCATGGAAGTACACCAGCCCCTCGGCAAACGTGGTTCCCGCCGCGTACTGCCCCGTCTTCTCATAGGGAAGTTCCGGCTTGAGAACCGGCGCATCGGTCTGCGCAATCCTTCGTATCGGATCGTCCGGGTCGAACAACGCCTCGCCCGCCGCGTACGCGTTCGGCCCCAGCGTTTTGTCGCCATCCTTTGGCGCGTTCTTGCCGTTGTAAAGCACCACAATCCCTTTGTCCGTCAGCACCGGCGGTGGCCCAGTCTCCGGAAACGAGCTGTCAAAATGTCCCGGCCGCGGCTGCAACACCTCCACCGGCTTTCCGTCCGCGCCCTCCAGCGGCGTCCAGTGAATCGCGTCATCTGACCTGGCAATGTGAATCGAGCCTTCGCCCCAATACATCCAGTACCGGTCATCGATCTTCGCCGCGATCAATCTTCCCTTCTGCCGGTCTAGCCGCGTCACAATCCCCGCCGACTTGTACTTCAGGTCCGCATACTTCCCGCCCGCCGCAAATGCAAACGCTGGCCCGTGCTTGGTCCAGTGCTCCAGGTCCTTCGACGTCGCAATCCCCACCGAATACGTCACCCGGTTCCACTGCGTATATGTCAGCACGTAGGTGCCATCTTCCAGTTCCACAATCCGCGGATCCTCCACACCGCCCGGCCACTCGCGCGCCTTCTGGCTATCCTCCGCCGGATAAAACACCGGCTCCGGCGCCCTGGTGAAATGAATTCCGTCCGCGCTCTCCGCCAGCCCCAGCCGCGACGTGTGCCCGCCGATCTCCATCGTCCCTGTGTCGTCCTCGGCCCGGTACAGCACATAGACTTTCCCATCGCGCACAATCGCCGCCGGGTTGAACGTGTGCAGCGCCTCCCAATGCACCGTCTGTTTCGTGACAGGGTCCGCAAAGGTGGTCTGCGTCTGCGGAGCAATCGCAGGATTCCCGCTCGCCGGCCGCGTAAATGGCCCAATGGTCCAATCCTGCGCCTGCAGCCCCGCCACCGCGATCGCGGCCAACCCACTCAACGCCAGAATTCGCAGCTTCTTCATTCCATCCCCTCTGATTGCAAAGAAAACTAACCCAATTGATTGGCTGGCACGCTGAGCTGCCCGCTCGATGACACATAAAAACTCAGCGCCGCGTCGCCCTGCTCCAGCAAGCGGGTGCGCTCCAAGGCCCCGTATTTATCCTTCAAAACGTCCTTCCGCCGATGCTCGGCAATCACCATCGCGCGAGGATTGATCAACGCAGCCGAGTCCCCGCCCAGCAATTCCATCGTTACGTCGTACTCGCCTTCCGCATCGTACGGCGGATCGAGGAACACAATGTCGAACCCCGAGATTGGGTGCCCCCGGCCCCTCGCACTTGGGGACCGGGGATGGAGATCCGTTTCTCCCTTCAGTCTCCTCAGAAATGCAGCCACACTCTCCGCCCGCACCTCAACGCCATCTCTCAACCCCAGGCCAGCCAGATTCCCCCTCAGCACCTCCAGCGCCACCGCCGCGCGCTCCACAAACACCACCCGCGCCGCCCCGCGGCTCATCGCCTCCATCCCCACCGCTCCCGATCCCGCGTATAAATCCAGCAACGCCGCCCCCTCAGTTCGGGGGGCAAGCACGTTGAACAGCGTCTCTCGCAGCCGGTCGCTCGTCGGCCGCGTCTTCAGCCCCGGCGGCGCCTCAAACCGCCGCGAGCGCAGGCTTCCCGCAATGATGCGCATCGCCCCTCAGAATACTCTTCCCTTACACTCTCCCGCCCGCGCCCCCTGACCCTCTACAATAGCTCTATGCGAGGCTGGTCTGTCCCCCTGGGCCGTTGGTTGGGCGTGGAACTGCGTGTGCACACGTTCTTCCTGCTCCTCGCATTGGTGTGCATTGGCCTCGGCGCATCCACCGGCGGCGACCTTGCCAAAACCCGCGGCCTTGCGCTGTTCTTTATCCTCGCTGCTGCCGTCCTCGTTCGTGAAATCGCCCGCATACTCGTTGCCGCCTGGTACGGCATCCGCCTGCGCGCTATCCTCCTGCTCCCCATCGGCGGTATGTTCGCTTACGCCACTCCGGAAAGCCAGGAAATCGCTTCCGGCGGATCCGGCCAGTTCGCTCTTGCTGCCGCCGGACCCATCGCCAACCTCGCCACCGCAGTCGTCCTCGCCGCCTTCATCACCGGAGCCGGCGGCCAGTGGGACGTCTTCACTCATCCTTTTATCTCGTCCACCCACCTGCTCCGCAGTATGGTCTGGTTGCAGGCCGGTCTCGGCATCCTCCACCTCCTGCCCGCCTATCCCCTCGATTGCGGCCGCATCCTGCGCAGCCGCTTCGCCCGCTCCCATGGCGCTGCCCCGGCAAGCCGGGCCGCCACCGGCATGGGTCAGCTCCTCGCTCTCGCCCTCATGATCGGCGGCCTCCTGCTGCACAGCTACTGGCTCGTTATCGCCGGCTTCTTCATCATGATCGGCGCGCAGATCGAAGACCAGGGCGTCTTCTTCCAGTCCGTCGTTGACACCGTCCGCATGCGCGAGGTCATGCTCACCGACTTCGCCACCCTCTCGCCCTCCGACACCCTGGCCGACGCGCTCACCCGTTGCGTCCACTCCCTCCAGGAAGATTTCCCCGTTGTCCGCGGCCCCAACCTGGTCGGCATCGTCTCCCGCCAGCGCATCGTTGACGCGCTGCGCTCGGACGGCAACGGCTACGTCCAGTCCGTCATGTCCCGCGCCTTCCAGGTTGCCCGCCCTGAGGACACGCTCGGCACCACCATCCGCCGCCTCACCGCCGGCCGCGGACTCTCGCTCATCCCCGTCACCGAAAGCGGCCGCGTGGTCGGCATCGTTAGCGTCCAGAACCTCATGGGCGCCATGTCCTTGCTCTCCGAACAGCGCCGCTACGAACGCGAAGAAGCCGCGGAGTAGCCGCCCCCCCCGGAACAGCATTGAAATCCGATTGCCATAATCCTGAGCGAGTCCGAAGGACGAGTCGAGAGCCTGCCCTGAGCTTGTCGAAGGGGACCTGCATTTGCTTTTCGCCCCTTCCACTCAACAAACTCTTCGTCCACGCCGGATGCGCGCTACATTCAATGCAGGCATGATCTCGGAAGAAAGCCCGTCACCGCTCGCCCCCGGCCTCTATCTCGTCGCCACCCCCATCGGCAACCTCGCCGACATCACCCTCCGCGCCCTCGACGTCCTCCGCCGCGCCGGTCGCATCTGCTGCGAAGATACCCGCCACACCCAGAAGCTCCTCAATCACTACGCCATCTCCACCCGCACTGAGAGCCTGCATGAGCACAACGAGTTCGCGCGCGTCCCTGAATTGATCGAGGAGTTAAAGCGCGGCAGCGCCATCGCGATGGTCACTGACGCAGGCACCCCGGGCATCAGCGATCCCGGCATGCTCCTCGCCCGCGCGGCCATCGACGCCGGCATCCCCGTCATCCCCATCCCCGGCGCCAACGCCGCCCTCAGCGCTCTTGTGGCCAGCGGCCTACCCGCAGCCGAATTCACCTTCCTCGGCTTCCTTCCGGAGAAAGCCGGCCAGCGCCGCACCCGCCTTGAATCGCTAGCCGCCCAGGCCGGTGCCGAACCACGCACCCTCATCTTCTACGAAGCGCCCCACCGCATTCTTGACACATTGGCCGATCTCGAATCGGTCTTCGGCCCCAAACTCGCCATCGTCATTGCCCGCGAACTCACCAAGGCTCACGAAGAATTCCTCCGCGGCTCGGTCGCCGACGTTCGCGCCAAACTTGCCTTCCGCGATCGCATCCGTGGCGAAATCACGCTCCTGATTCAGGCGCCTGCCGCCCCTACCCCGAGTGCCTCGCGCCCTTCGCACTTGGAGACCCAGGACTCAATACCGGAACGCATTGCCCGCCTTCAATCGGAGCTGGGGATTGACGAAAAAGAAGCCCTCAAGCGCATGGCCCGCGAGCTCCACCGTTCCAAGAGCGACCTCTATCGCGAATTGCAGCGCCAGCGCGCCCGCCGCAAATCCTGACTCAGTTGCTTGGAGCCGGTGGCGCCGGCCTCCCGGGCCTCAGTCCGACCCTCTGAATCCCGGCCTTAACCTCCCTGCGCTTCGTCCTCACGACTCGCCTCCGTGATCTCCTCGATCACAAACAAAAGCTGCTCCCGCTTGCGCTCACTCAGATCCACAAACCGGATTCCCGCCGTGAAGCGGTCGTGCAGCGACTGCACCACTCCAGGGAGCCGGAAGGGCAGCCCGTCCAGCAGAAACTCCACTTCCACCCGCCGATAAATCCCCACCGGAAATCTTTCTTCAAACCGGATCCGGCAACCACCTATGCTCACATCCAGAATCCGCCCGCGCACGTTTGCACGAACATCCAGCAGGAACACTATCGCCGTTGAGTCCACCCCGTGACGCTCCACCTGCCGGCGCTCCCGCCGTGAGGGTCCAGACTGCTGCGATCCTCGCGCCGTCTTCGCAGCCTCTCTATTGCCCGCGGGCGCACCCTTATCTTTCGCCATCACCGGAACCTCAGTGTGAGCCCTGGATTCACTCTCAGCAACCCACGCCAACCGCTGCGCTGCCTTCTCTGCTTCCGACAGATCCTTCCGCGACGACTTCAGCCTCTCCTCGGCCTCCCGCGTTTCCCGCGCAGCTTGTTCCGCTTCCGCCCGCCAAGCCGCCTCTCGCGCTGCCTTGGCTTCGAATTCCGCCGTCCGTTGCTGCACCAGTTCCCCTGCCGCCTTCAACACCCCGTCCGCGCGCATCCGCTCCGCCTGCTTGGCTCGCCACGTCTCCGCCAGCTCGCCCAGCGCCTCCACCAGCTCCGCCTCGCGCCGCGGGCTCACATCCCGGAACGCCACCCCAACCTCTCGCGCTCGCCCCGTCCATTCCGTCACTCCGCTCAGCCGGAACGTCGTCCCCGCGATCGAGAACGCCAGCTCCACCCGCGCACCCGCGTCCACGCGGATCTCCGCATCCGCCCGCACCCGGCAGCCATCCAGGCACAAGTCCATCAGGGTGCACTGGGTCGCGCTTCCCATGTGCCCATTCAGTAGCGTGGCTTTCTCGTTTGCGGGGATCCGCGTCGATAGGCGGCGTTCGGCTTCTGCCGTCAGCGGCTGCGGCTGGCTCTCCACTCCCTCACCTCAGGAGGAGCACATTCCAGCGCCGCCAGGATTCCTGCGCACATCGTGTTCTCGCGTCGCCCCGCTGAAAACTCCGTGCGCCAAATGCCCTTCAGTGCCCGTCGCCAAGCTCCCTCGGTCCCGCCGCCTGTTCCGGCTCTGCCTCCCGACCCTTCAGCCGGTCGTACAAATACAAGTCGCTCGTCGTCCCCAGCGACTCGTTATACAGGCCCAGCGACCCAGTAAGCTGGTTCAGCTCCTCGGTAAATGCGTGGATGGCTTGCAATTGCACTGCCGTCGCCGGCAATTCGTGTTGGGAAGTCTTAATAAACTTCTGGTATCCCCTGTCCAATAGCCGCGCAATCTCGCCCCGCACCAGCAGCCCCGGCGTCACCGCCAGCCGCGCGCCTCCGCTGTCCCAGCGATCGTCGGTCACCCCCGGCACCACCACCGCCGCCACGCCACTCTTCGCCGCCCGCATCCCGCCCGGCACATCCGCTTCCGCCGTCACTTCGAACCCGTGGCCCCTGAGTTCGTCCAGCATCTCCTCAAAGTTCCCGTCCCGCTTCTTTCGCGCCATGTTTGCGCCCCGTTTCTGAGAGGATAAAGATGAGTGCAGGCAACTTTCCCCACGCTTCATCATAGCCGTATTTCCTCCGCTTCCCCGGGAGGCGGCGGCCCAAGGACCCAAGCGCCCTCAGCATGACCATTTCCTCCAACCCCAAGCCCGGCTCCCTCGTCCTCGACCGCATCGGCAACACGCCCCTGCTGCGCCTCGAACGCCTCACCCGCACTCTCCCCGGTGTCGCTTTTCTCGGCAAGGCCGAATGGGCCAACCCCGGCGGCAGCGTCAAAGACCGCGCCGCCGCCGCCATCCTGCGCGACGCGCTCAGCCGCGGCCTGCTCGCGCCGGGCAAAACCATCCTCGACGCCACCAGCGGCAACACCGGCATCGCCTTCGCCATGCTCGGCGCCGCCCTCGGCTACCCTGTCCACCTGGCCATGCCCGGCAGCGTCTCGCCCGAGCGCAAGCGCATCCTCCAGGCCTACGGCGCTACTATCGACTGGACCGACCCCGATCTCGGCTCCGACGGCGCCATACGCCGCGCCCGGGAGATCGCCGCCGCCTCCCCCGACCGCTTCTTCTACGCCGACCAGTATTCCAACCCCGCCAACCCGCTGGCCCACTACCGCACCACCGCATCCGAAATCTGGACCCAGACCGAGGGCCGCATCACTCACTTTATTGCCGCCCTCGGCACCTCCGGCACCTTCATGGGCACAACCCGCCGCCTCCGGGAGCTCAACCCCTCCATTCAGGCCATTAGCGTCCAGCCCGACTCGCCGTTTCACGGACTCGAGGGCTTGAAGCACATGCCCTCGGCGCTCGTTCCCGCCATCTACGATCCAGCCCTGGCCGACCGCAACCTCGAGATCGCCACCGAATCCGCCTACGACATGGTCCGCCGTATGGCCCGCGAAGAGGGAGTGCTGATCGGCATCTCCGCCGGGGCCGCGCTCGCCGCGGCGCTCCAGGTCGCAGGCGAAGAACACGCCGCCGGCCGCCAGGCAGTAATCGTAACCATCCTCCCCGACTCCGCAGACAAATACCTTAGCGAGCGCTTCTGGGACGAAGACGCGTGGTCGTGGTCAATCTAACAAAGGAGCCCTCAGATCTCCCCGGGTAAAGAGAGCTATCTTATTGTTTTTCATCACCTTACGCTTTACGCATCGCAAGCGAATTGCCGGCCGATCCGCTTGCTCCTCCGGGCAGCAACGTACGGCTACAGGTGCCCTCGCGGATTTCGGCGCAAAAAAAACTGTCGCCGTGCTGTGGTCTCAGCGATTTACGGCATCAAAATACCGAGGTTGTCCGTCTCGGGCAGTCAGGGTTCCCAAACTTCTAAAGTCCTTTCGAGCGAATCAGCCTCGAACGCGAGTTTGTCCGAAGCATGGCGCATGGTCTCCAGGTTCGTTCTTGGGCTCAACCTGGCCAATGACTTTTTCGTCTGGACCGATAGGGATTTCTGCCGCCTTACCCCGGGCGTGACACTCGGATATACAACGGAACTTGATGGTCCGGAATGACGATTTGCCGCAGCAGTTGAATCATTCGGCGTGTTTCTGTCATAGCTGTTCCAAACAAGCCAGTTTCGCAAGGCGCAAGCGCTGCGCACAGGCACTCGATCAGACAGAAATCGAAATCTACCCTTCGGAGGCAAACCCTAGATGCAATCGGTACGACGCTCGATCTGGTGCGTCTCTTCCCCACTGCAATCCACTCAAGCCCATGGAAACCCGGAAACGCCGGCACGCCTCGGCGGCATTTACCGTTTTGCCTTAATGCTGCCCCTGTTTGCAGCACTCGTATTTTGCATCGGATGCGGTGTCAATCCGGTTCACGGAATCGTTTCCACGACCTCCAACCCCCAGGTTGCGCTTTACACCATCACCACTCAATCCGCGGCGCAATTCACAGTCGCTTTTGGACCGACCACGAGCTACGGGCTTATCACCTCGATAGCATCGATCCCGGCAGGCGGCGCAACAGTCGGCATCTACGTGGCCGGCATGCAGGCAAACTCCATTTATCATATGCGGGCCACTGTGACGTTTAGCGACGGGCGCATCGTGAAGGACTCGGATCACGTCTTCCAAACCTCCAGTTACACCGCGGGATGGATCCCCACAGCAACGACTGAAACTCCGACGGGACAAACCCCTCAGCCCGGGATTGAAGTGGTGAACTCGATTGAGAAACAATTGGAGATTGCCGCATTCGATTTATCGGGGCACATGATCTGGGCTTACGATGACCCTTCTCTTCCCCTCAGCCCCGACTCATGGCTTGCGCCCAAGCTTCTTCCGAATGGCGATTTCATCGCCATCATTGCTCCCAATTCTTCCACGGGCTTGGACCCTCCTCCGCCCGCGGGAACGCCCAACATGGTGCGCGAATTCGATCTGGCTGGCAACACCGTCAAGCAGATAACCATGGTCCAGCTCAACGCCGCTCTGGCAGCGGGAAACTACGATCTGAGCCTGTTGTTCTTCTCCCACGACATTACGGTGCTTCCCAACGGACACTGGCTCGTACTGGCCAACACCGCCAAGAGTGTTGTGCTGAACGGGCAAACGACGCCGACCACTGTTCTCGGCGACGTCATCGTCGATCTCAACGAAAACCTGCAACCGGTCTGGGTCTGGAATGAATTCGACCACTTGGATGTGAATCGTCATCCCTGGAACTTTCCTGACTGGACCCATACCAACGCGGTGATTTATTCCCCGGACGACGGCAATCTGCTGGTGTCGATCCGCCACCAGAACTGGATTGTGAAAGTGGATTACGACGATGGCCAGGGAACGGGAAATGTTCTTTGGCGCCTGGGCGCGGGAGGCGATTTCAAGCTCATCGGTGGCACCGATCCAACCGATTGGTCTTACGCCCAGCATGGAATCAGTTTCACCACCCAGAATACTGCCGGCCAATTCGGCCTCGCCGTCATGGATAACGGGGATGACAGAGCCTATCCGGGTGACAATCCGGCATCGCTCTCCACCTGCGGGGTCAACGGCGCTCCTGCCTGCTATTCAACCGTGCCCATCTATGCCATTGACGAGGCCAATATGACCGCCACGCTCCAATTCCACCAGATCCAGCCGTCGGCTCTTTACAGCTTCTTTGGCGGAAACGCCGACTTGCTGAAGAATGGCGACGTCGAATACGATCTTTGCGGTTTGGCCGGAATGAATTCCCAAGTGGTTGAAGTTACGGACGAACCAAATCCTCAAACCGTCTGGACGATGAAGCTGCCCGGTAATTATGTCTACCGCGCCTATCGCATCCCGAGCCTCTACCCTGGAGTGCAATGGTGAGCCCGCAAACCGCACCAACCTGACGATGTTTTTGCGCTTCGCATTGGCAGCCCGGCATGGTGGGCACCGGCGGCTCGTGCTCTACCATGGATGCAATGTCGACCCTGCACATTTCGCGAGCCGTCTACGACTCCGTCCGCGCCCACGGCGAGCAGACCTACCCGCACGAGTGCTGTGGCGCGCTGCTGGGCCGCGCCACGCCCGATGGCTGGCGCGTGACTGAGGCCGTACGCGCGGCCAACACCCGCACCGACTCCGCCCACAACCGCTACCACATCGATCCCGGGGAACTGGTCCGCATCCAGCGCGATGCCGTGCGCCAGGGACTGGACATTGCCGGCTTTTACCACTCCCATCCAGACCACCCCGCGCAGTGGTCGCAGACTGACTTTGCCGAAGCTCACTGGATCGGCTGCGCCTACGTCATCACGGAGGTGGCTCGAGGCCGCGCCGCGCAAACCAATTCGTTTCTGCTGGCCGGGACCACCGAGGAAGACAAGCGGTTCGAGGTGCAGACGGTCGAGATCGAGCATGCCTGAGACCCCGAATTCTCCCATCGTCTTATCATGATGTAACGGTAAAGTTACGGTGTTAACCAAATAGTTATTATATCAATATATCTTGATATGTTGATGTGTTTTGGGCCACCTTTTCCCCGCCTCAACCTGCCTCGGAACGTCGATTCGATATTCTGATTCCATCCGCACTCGAACCGCATCGAACAAGCGAGGTCATTCACAGGTATGCTGATCTTCATTCCTACGCCCCTGCGTCCCTTTGTCGACGGCCAGGATCGCATCGAGGTGAACGCTCCCAGCGTCACCGGCGCACTGGAAGCACTCACCCTGGACCGCCCCGAGCTGCGCAAGCATCTCTTCACCCCTGAGGGCCGTGTCCGCGCCTTTGTTAACCTGTATTTGAACGACGAAGACGTGCGCTATCTTCCCCAGCGGGAAGACACGGCCGTCACCGCAACCGACACGCTCTCCATAATCCCGTCCATCGCCGGCGGGCGCGTAGGTACCTTTTAGCTTTTGGCATTCAGCCGTTAGCGACCAACTGCGAACTACGAACTGTGAGCGAGAAGCGGTACCCGTCTGCGTGACCGTCGGACTTTCTATTCTTCCATCGACCTGGAGAGGACTTGTCTTAATTCATCAGAACTTCTTTACAACCACGCGGACAACAAAATAGTCTCAATCCAGTCTTGGAGCGACGCGGGTCCTCCCCCAAATACCTTTCCCCATCGCACATGATCTCCGAGCAAGTACAGGAGGTTTACCCATGAGAAACATCAGCCCAATTCTGTTTGGACTGTTCCTCGCTGTTGCCGGCAACCTGGCAGCCAAAGCGCAAGACACATCGCCAACTTCGTCGATTCCCAGCGTCCTCCAAATCCAGGTTGAAACCGTCAAGCCGTACAAAGGGGGCGCTTTGCACGACAAATCGGAGAGCGCCTTTGTTGCCGCTTTCGCTCGCGCCAAGTTTCCCGCTTACTATGTCGCGATGAATTCCCTGTCAGGCAAGCCGCGCGAACTGTTCGTCAGTCACTACAACTCCTTTGCAGAATGGCAAAAGGACAACAAGTTCCTCGCTGATAACCACACCCTTTCGGCCGAATACGAGCGGGCCGGCGCCGGCGATGGCGAGCTGCTGGAGTCCACCGATTCGCTAATCTTCACGTACGACGCCGACCTCAGCTACCATTCGCACTCCGACCTTTCCCATCACCGCTTCTATCAAATGTTCGTCTTCCACGTCCGTCCGGGCCACCACGCGGAATGGAACGAAGTGGTGAAAATGGTCAAGGATGCACACGATAAGATGGGTGACGGCGCGCACTGGGGCATGTACGACTTGGTGTACGGCGGCGCAGGAAACACTTACGTCGCGATCTCCGGCGACCCTTCCATGTCGATCATCGACAAGGCCATGGCGGATAACAAACAATATATTGAAGCCATGGGCGGTATGGATGGGATGAATAAACTCGACCAGCTCTTCGGCGAAGCCGTGGACACTTCCCACACCGAGCTTTTCCAGGTCAATCCCGTTCAAAGCTATGTTCCCGAAGACTGGATCAAGGAAGATCCCGGCTTCTGGAAGCCCAAGCCTTCCATCGCGCCCGCCGCCAAGCCGGCTGCTGCGGAGAAAAAGCCTTAACCCGTCCGTAACTCCATGGCCAAACGGCTCCGGCACTCCCCGGAGCCGTTTTGCATTTACCATGGAACAAGTGACTATGGCCACCTTGACCGAACCCGCCCAGCTTCCCGAGCTCACCACCGACGAGCTCTCGCGTTACTCGCGCCACCTGATCCTGCCTGAAGTGGGCATGGAGGGCCAGCAGCGCCTCAAGGCCGCCAAGGTGCTCTGCGTCGGCACCGGAGGCCTGGGCTCGCCGCTTGCTTTTTACCTGGCCGCAGCCGGCATCGGCACCATGGGCCTGGTCGACTTCGACGTGGTGGACGCCTCCAATCTCCAGCGCCAGATCATCCACTCCACCAAGGACATTGGCCGCAAGAAGCTGGATTCCGCAGAGGAAAAGCTCACCGCGCTCAATCCCGCGCTGAACGTGGTCAAGCACGAGACCATGCTCTCTTCGGCCAACGCGCTCGGCATCCTGAAGGATTACGACATCGTCGCCGACGGCACCGACAACTTCCCCACCCGCTACCTGGTGAACGATGCCTGCGTGCTCACGGGCAAGCCCAACGTGTACGGATCCATCTTCCGCTTCGAGGGCCAGTGCAGCGTTTTCGCCACCGAGCACGGCCCCTGCTACCGCTGCCTTTATCCCGAGCCGCCGCCGCCCGGCCTGGTGCCGAGCTGCGCCGAGGGCGGCGTGCTGGGCATCCTTCCTGGCCTGGTGGGCGTGATGCAGGCGACTGAGGTTATCAAGCTCATCCTGGGCAAAGGCGAGTCGCTCATTGGCCGGCTGCTGCTGGTGGACGCGCTCAACATGCGCTTCCGCGAGCTCAAGCTGCGCAAGAATCCAGCCTGCCCCGTTTGCGGCGAAAACCCCACCATCCACGAGCTCATTGACTATCAGCAGTTCTGCGGCATCGTGCCTGAATCGAAAGAGAACTCGAACATGAAGAACGGCATCCCCCAAATCACCGTGCAGGAGCTCAAGCAGCGCCTGGACGCCGGTGAAGACTTCCAGCTCATCGACGTGCGCGAGCCCTACGAATTCCAGATCGCCCAGATCGGGGGCAAGCTCATCCCCCAGAACGACGTGCCCCAGCGCCTCGGCGAAATCGATCCCAACCGCGAAGTTATCGTCCACTGCCGCTCCGGCGCGCGATCGCAGCGCATCGCCGAGTTCCTGAAGCAGCAAGGCTACCCGCGCGTGGCCAACGTGGCCGGCGGCATTCTGGCGTGGAGCGAGCACATCGACCCCAAGGTTCAGAAGTACTAAGCCGAGAACCCGGATTGAGACCGAATGACGATCGACTCTTTCACTCTCGCCGGAGATGCGATTCGGCTGGATCCGCTCAGTCCGCATCACGCGGCGTGCCTGGTTGCCGCAGCGGCAGACGGCCTATCCCTCTATCGCTGGACGTTCGTGCCCCACGACATGGATGCCGCAGCCAGTTATATTGATACAGCGCTTGATTGGCAGCGGGACGGTACCGCCATCCCGTTCGCGATCGTCCGTGTCGCCGATGGCGCGGTGATCGGCTCGACACGCTACTTCAAGATGGAATTCTGGCCGTGGCCAAAGGGTCACGAGCGCCACGGCCGCAGCGCACCCGACGTGTGCGAGATCGGCTACACCTGGTTCGCCAGCTCAGCAGTCCGCACCCGCGCCAACACTGAGGCAAAGTACCTGATGCTCAGGCACGCGTTCGAGCAATGGGGCGTGCTGCGCGTGAGCCTGCAAACCGACCTGAGAAATCTCCGCTCCCAGGCAGCCATCGAGCGGCTAGGCGCGAAGAAAGAGGGTGTGCTCCGGGCGCAGCGGCTGGGCGCGGACAATGCGCCGCGCGATTCCGTGCGCTACTCCATCGTGGCTTCAGAGTGGCCGGATGTGCGCGCCCGGCTTCTGGGATTCCTTGATCCGTAGCTCCGCGTTGATCCGGTGACGGAGGCAGCATTCTTGTTCTGATAGACTCGTGGGACCACATGAGCCTTTTCCGGACCAAACCCCTTTCCGCCCTGTTGGCCCAGATGAAAGAAAGTGGCGGTCTCAAGCGCACCCTGCGCTGGCCCGGCCTTATCGCCCTGGGAATCGGCGCCATCATCGGCGCCGGCCTGTTTGCGCGCACGCCCGCGGCGGCGGCCGAGAACGCCGGCCCCGCCGTGACCCTTTCCTTCGTGATCGCCGCGATCGGCTGCGCTTTCGCCGGCCTCTGCTACGCCGAGTTTGCCGCCATGATCCCCATCGCCGGCAGTGCCTACACCTACGCCTACGTCACCATGGGCGAGCTTGTTGCCTGGATCATTGGCTGGGCGCTCATCCTGGAGTACGGCCTCGGCGCGGCCACCCTCTCCATTTATTGGACCGAATACTTCAACAACCTGTTCCCCGGCCTCATTCCCTGGACATGGCGTCACTCGCCGCTTCAGGCCGGTCCCGGTGGCATTCACGGAATCGTAAATGCGCCCGCACTGGTGATCCTGCTGGCGATAACGCTGCTGCTGGTCAAGGGAATTTCGGAGTCGGCCGGCGTCAACGCCGTCATCGTCGGCGTCAAGGTGACGATCGTGCTCATGATCATCGCCATCGGCTGGCACTACATCAACCCCGCCCATCACACGCCGTTTGTGCTTGCCGCCGACGCGACGCACCGCAGCGTATTTCAGCATGGATGGGGAGGCGTGCTGGGCGGCGCCGGAGTCGTCTTCTTTGCGTTCATCGGCTTCGACGCCGTATCCACCGCGGCGCAGGAGACCATCGACCCGGGAAAGAACATGCCCATCGGCATTCTTGGCTCGCTGGCCGTTTGCACGGTGCTCTACATCCTCTTTAGTTGGGTCCTAACCGGCATCGCTCCTGCGCTCGATTTCATCGATCCGCACAAGGGCATGGAAGCTTCGGTCGCGTACGCCATCAAGACCTACATGCCTGGTTACAACTGGCTGGCTACTCTGGTTGACGTTGCCATCCTCGCCGGGTTCTCCTCCGTGATGCTGGTGATGCTTCTCGGCCAGAGCCGCGTCTTCTTTTCCATGTCGCGCGATGGCCTGCTGCCCAGGCTGTTTGCCGATGTCCATCCGAAGTTCCGCACGCCGTGGAAGTGCAACCTCGTGCTCTACATCTTTGTGGGCCTGCTGGGCGGCTTTTTGCCCGGGGACATCACCGGCAACATGACCAACCTGGGCACGCTGTTCGCCTTCGTGCTGGTGTGCATCGGCGTGATGGTGATGCGAAGGAAGAATCCGGACCACCCGCGGCCGTTCCGCGCCCCGCTGGTGCCGCTGGTGCCCGTCCTCGGCGTCATTTTCTGCCTGGCCATGATTATCTCGGTGGATTCAACCTCGAAGATTGCCGCGGGAAGCTGGATGGTGGTTGGCCTGTTCGTCTATTTCCTCTACGCCCGCCGCAACAGCAATCTAGCCGGGGCGCACCTGAACGGAAAGGCGGGGCTTGAGCCCGGCAATTAGCCGGCGCTTGCCCCGGCCCGCTCTGGTCCGTTCGCGGGCTTCATGCCGATCCCGCACAACCATCCCCGCCGCCGCTCTTCATAGATCTCGACGTTTTCAAATCCCGCGGCCAGGAAGAGCGCCCGGTGGTCGTCCACACTCAAACGCGACGAGCCCAGCAGGTTCATCACCGGCCCCAGAATCGCATCGTTGCGCGCGCCCTTGTAGTTCTCCGCAACCACCATCAGCCGGCCGCCAGGTTTCAGCACCCGCAGAATCTCCTTCATGTCGCCGGGAAGGTCCGGCCAGTAGTACTGCGTCTCGATGGCTGTGACCACGTCGAACATTTGGCCGGGGAACGGTAGTTCCGACACCGAACCCTGCTGCACATGCACACGCGCTTCCGCAATCAGCCCGCGGTTGTGCGCGCGCGATGCCGCCACGCTTCCCGCGGCATAGTCAATCCCGTAAACCTGGGCCGCTCGCGACGAGAGCTTCTCGATCGTGCGTCCGCCGCCGCAGCCCACGTCCAGCGCCGCGGCGCCCTGTGGAATTTCCAGATGGGTTAACGCCCAATCCGTCAGCGGCGCATGACTACCGTTCATCAACCAGGCAAAGAACCGCCCTGCAAAGCGGTCCGGCTTCTTCACCTGGCGGCCAAGATAGATCGCAACACACAACGCGACGGCGTAGCGCAGGGCAAGCAGGTAGGGTAAAGGATGCAAAGACCAGCTCCGCTTTCGAGTGGATCCCATATGGTTGTGGCAACCATCGTGGACCGCTACGAATCATATCGGCGTTTGCTTTGCCAAATCTAGTGTTGTGTTTGAGAAAGGCAAGCGCGCTCACTGTTTTCGGGCGCGCGGTTCCCATATCCTGAAGTGTGCACCCGGAACCCGCCACCGCCGAAGAACTGTCCCAGCAGGGACTCGATCTGCTCTCCTCCGGCCGGCCTGAGGAGGCTGTCCGGGCCTTTCGCGCGGCCATCGCCGCCGACGAGCACTGCCACGAGGCGCATCACGGCCTGGTGCGGGCCCTGCGCGATGCCGGCGGGCTGGAACAGTCCATTGGCGCCGCCCTGGCCCTGACCGCGCTCACGCCCGAAGACCCGCTGGCTCACACCGCTCTCTCCATCTCATTGCAGACCGCCGGCCACATTCCCGAGGCCGAGGCTGCGGCCGGCCGCGCACGGATCCTCGAGTGGAAGGAGCAGCTCAACGCGCCGCCAGAGCCCAAACCTGAGACCGGCCCAAATCCCATTCCGGATCTGAAATGAAGCCGCAGCCCAGCCCCAGGCGCGCGCGCGAGTCCAGCCCGGCTGGCCGCGTCCGGCGCATGCACGACCTGTTGCTGGCTGCTTACGGGCCGCAATCCTGGTGGCCTGCCGAGACTCCGTTCGAGGTCATCCTTGGCGCCTACCTGACGCAAAACACAGCGTGGAAAGCGGTTGAGCTCTCGCTGGCCAACCTGCAGGCGGCCTCTGCCCTCACCATCGATGGCCTGCGCGCGCTGTCCCTCGAGCGGCTCCAGGAGCTCATCCGTCCCACGGGATTCATCACGCGCAAGGCGCCCGCTCTCAAGGCGTTCGTCGCCATGCTGGACGCGGAGTTTTCGGGCTCGCTGGACCGGCTGGCCGCACTGCCAACCCCGCGGCTGCGCCGGCGCCTGCTGGAACTCCCCGGCGTGGGACCGGAGACCGCCGACGCCATCCTGCTTTATGCTCTCGGCCACGCTGTCCCGGTAGCAGACGAATACCTGCGCCGCATTGCCGAGCGCCATCAGCTCCGTGTGCCGCCACCTGGCCGCAACCGGCGCGGCTATGACGCGCTGGTCCAGCTGACCGCGAAAGCCTTTGCCTCCGATCCGGATGCGCACAAGGCGCAATTATTCAATGAGTTTCACGCGCTGACCGTGGCCGTGGGCAAAGCGCATTGCCGGCGCCTGGCCCAGTGCGAAGGCTGCCCGCTAGCCGGGGATTTGACAGGGACCGCGGGACCGAGGGAACAAGGGACCAAGGGAATAAGGGAATAAGAAACCAAGGGACCGAGGGGCGAAATGCAGGTCCTTCGGCGCCGCTGCGCTGTGCTCAGGATGACGGCGAGGAGAGACAGGGATGACGGCCTTTGGGTGGACATGGGCCTGGAATGATTCAATTGCTTATGCCCGGAAGCGGTGCTCTTCTTCTTCTTGTTTTCGCCAGCGCGGTAGTGGTGGTGCTGCTGGTGCTTTTGCAGCTTACGCGACTGGGATTCCTGGTTCGATCCACGATCCCGGACCGTCCGCGGCGGCGCATGTTCCTGGCGTCGGTCTCCTTCACCATCACGTTTGTTGGCGTGCGCCTGATGGTGATGCTGATCCTGCGCAACCAGGGCCCATTTGGATGGGTGATGGTGAAGGGTCACCACATCCATCACCTCGTGTGGGGCATCCTGATTTTGCTGCTGGTGGGTTACGGGTGGCTGCTGGACCTGGGGCGGTCGCACTCGCCGATGTCGATTCTTTTGAGCCGGTTGATGAGCGTGAGCTACGGAGTGGGCGCGGCGCTGACACTGGACGAGTTTGCGCTGTGGCTGGACCTGGAGCCGGACGCGTACTGGACCCGGCAGGGACGGCTCAGCGTGGACGCGGTGATCCTGTTTGGCGGAGTGCTGGCGATGGGGGCGTGGGGCGCGCCGTTCTTTCGCGGCCTGAGCCGGATGTGGAAACACCGGGGCGCGTTCCGGCGCGACGTGGAGCACGACATTGGCCTGCCTATTCGGCGCGCGCGATTGCTTCGTCCGCGTAGAGTGCGTCGACGACCGCGGCGTAGCGCTGATTGATGACGCGGCGCTTGAGCTTCATGGACGGAGTCAGTTCGCCGGAGTCCTGCGACCACTCATCGGCGACGAGGCGGAATCGTTTGATGGTCTCAAAGTTGGCCAGGCCGGTGTTGACTTCGCGGATGAGATCGGCATAGAGATCGACGACGCGCTTGTCGGCGACGAGCGCGGCGCGGATGCGGGCAGCGATGCCATGGGCGCGAGCCCATTCTTCAAGGGCGGCAAAGTTGGGGGAGATGAGAGCGGAAATGAACTTGTGCTTGTCGCCGACGAGCGCGACCTGGGCAACAAACATGCTGGTCTTGAGCTTGTTTTCGATGGGTTGGGGAGCGACGAGCTTGCCGCCGGAAGTTTTGAGCAGCTCCTTTTTGCGATCTGTGATGTAGAGGAAGCCGTCGGCATCGAGGTGGCCGATGTCGCCGGTGCGGAACCATCCTTCGGCGTCGAAGCATTCGGCGTTCGCGGCCGGTTTGTGCCAGTAGCCGCCGAAGATGAAGGGACCGCGAACCAGGAGCTCGCCATCTTCAGCGAATTTGATCTCGACGTTGGGGAGCGGCTTGCCCACGGAGCCCATGCGCTGCGATATGCCGGAGTTTATGGCGATGACGGGCGAGGTTTCCGTGAGGCCGTAGCCCTCCCAGACAGCCATGCCGGCGGAGGCGAACCAGCGCGCAGTGTCAATGCCGAGGGGAGCCCCGCCCGACATGAAGAGGCGCACGCGGCCTCCGAATGCCGCCTTGACCTTGGAGTAGGCGAGAGTGTCGGCGAGCTTCCAGAGAGTGGATGAAGGCTTTTTGTCGGCGTAGATGGTTTGCGCGTGATGGGCGCCGAGGGCGACAGCGCGCGCGAGCAGGCGCTTGCGGATGGGCGAGAGGCCGGCGCGGCGCTCCACTTCCTGGCGGATCTTCTCGTAAACGCGGGGAACGCCGACGAAGACGGTGGGACGAATCTCGCGCATGGCGAGGGGAAGCATGTCGAACTGGCCGCAGTAGACCACCTGGGCACCGCGAGCAAACATGACGTAATCGAGGGCGCGGGCGGTGATGTGAGAGAGAGGAAGAAACGAGATGCAGACGTCGGAGGGGCCGATGTCGAAGTCGCGGGCGGCGAAGTTCTGGTTGGCGGCGATATTGCCGTGAGTGAGCATGACGCCCTTGGGCTCGCCGGTGGTGCCCGAGGTATAGATGAGGGTGGCGAGATCGTCCGGGTGGACGAGGCGGATGAGCTTGTCGAAGTCCTGGTCGCGCTGCGCGCCGAGCGAGTCGGCGCCGGCGAGGACCTGGGCAAACGGGATGGCGTCCGCGGGCGGATCGTCGGAATCCATGATGAGGATGCGCTCAAGGGGAGTCTGAGAGCGAACCGAGTTGAGCTTCTCAAACTGCTGGCGGGTGGAGACGATGGCGGTTTGGCAGCCGGCATCCTGAAGCAGGACGGCCATCTGCTCGCCGGTGAGGGTGGGATAGATGGGGACATTGACGGCGCCGATGGCAAGGACGGCAAAGTCGCTGACGGACCACTCCCAGCGGTTCTCAGAGATGAGGGCGATGCGGTCGCCGTGCTTGTGGCCCCAGCCGCTGAGGGCGGTGGCAAGGGCGCGGACACGCTGATAGATCTGGTCAGACGAGATGGGGTGCCACACGGCCAATGCGTTCTGCCAGAGCACGGCGCGGGGATTTCCGGCCGAAGCTACAAGTTCGAACAGGTCATTGACGGTCTTGATAGACGGAAACTCGTTCATGGATTTCGGACGGCCGGAGAGGGATGCGAATTCGGACCTACGAGAGTGTAACAGCCGCTGTGGGACGAGGGACATAGGGACGGAAACGAGGAGCTGGGTGCAAGTTCCGTGGTTCGTATCGGATGGTGGGATTTCTTGTCGCAGTGTGCTTCTCATCACAGCGGCCCCCCTTAGCCGAAGAAGAGACTCACGGTAGCGGTTTCCTACTTTGCGCAGACGCGCCCGAAAGGCTTTGAAGAATGAGTGACAAGAAAATGGTGATCATGGATGGGAACGAGGCGGCCGCCTCGGTTGCCTACCGGCTATCCGAAGTCGTGGCCATCTACCCCATCACGCCCTCTTCCCCGATGGCTGAGTGGGCCGACCAGTGGCGCTCAGAGGGCAAGACGAACATTTGGGGGGCTTTGCCGGTGGTGGAGGAGTTGCAGAGCGAGGGCGGAGCGGCGGGCGCGCTGCACGGAGCCTTGCAGGCAGGAGCGTTCGCGACCACGTTTACGGCGTCGCAGGGCCTGCTGCTGATGATCCCCAACATGTTCAAGATTGCCGGCGAACTGACGCCGGCGACCATGCACGTGACGGCGCGCACCATCGCCACGCACGCGCTGTCGATTTTCGGCGACCACTCCGACGTGATGGCGTGCCGGTCGACGGGATGGGCGATGCTCTCCTCGAACTCAGTGCAGGAAGCGGCGGACCTGGCGCTGATTGCGCAGGTGGCCACGCTGGAAACCCGCATTCCGTTTATTCACTTCTTTGATGGATTCCGCACCTCGCACGAAGTGGGCAAGATTTTACCCATCGATGACGAGACAATTCGCGCCATGGTGGACGACAAGTACATTATCCAGTTCCGGCAGAACGCGCTCAGTCCAGACCGGCCGGTCCTGCGCGGGTCGGCGCAGAATCCGGATGTGTTTTTCCAGGCGCGCGAGGCATGCAGTCCGTTCCACCAGGCGGTGCCGGGGATCGTGCAGTCGGTGATGGACCGGTTTGCGGTGGAGACGGGCCGGGAGTACCGGCTGTTCGACTACTGCGGCGCGCCCGATGCAGAGCGCGTGATGGTGATGATGGGCTCCGGCGCAGAGGCGGCGGAAGAGGCCGTGGATGCGCTGAACCGCAGCGGCGAAAAGGTGGGGCTGGTGAAGGTGCGGCTGTACCGGCCGTTTGATGCGGCGGCTATGATTGCCGCGCTGCCGAAGACGGTGAAGGCGATCGCCGTGCTGGACCGCTGCAAGGAGCCGGGCTCGACCGGCGAGCCGCTCTACACCGACGTGGTGACGGTGCTGGCGGAGAAGGCCGGGAAGCTACCGTTTGCCAAGCCCGTTTTGATCGGCGGGCGCTATGGGCTGTCGTCTAAGGAATTTACGCCGGCGATGGTCAAGGGGATTTTCGACGAGTTGCAGAAGGATGCGCCGAAGAATCACTTCACCATCGGCATTGAGGATGACGTAAGCAATACCAGCCTGACCTACGATCCGGCATTCTCCACGGAGGATCCGCGGACGGTGCGGGCTCTGTTCTACGGGCTGGGCTCTGACGGAACGGTGGGCGCAAACAAGAACTCGATCAAGATCATCGGCACGGAAACCGACAATTACGCCCAGGGATATTTTGTGTACGACTCGAAGAAATCGGGGTCGATGACCACCTCGCACCTGCGCTTCGGGCCCACGCCGATCCATTCGACTTACCTGATCACGAACGCGAGCTTTGTGGCCTGCCACAATTTCAGCTTCCTGGAGAAGATGGACGTGCTGGAAGCGGCCATGCCGGGATCGGTGTTCCTGCTCAACTCGCCGTATGCAGCGGAGGAGGTTTGGGATCATCTGCCGAAGACGATCCAGGATGAGATTCTGCGCAAAAAGATCGACTTCTACGTGATCGACGGCTACAAGGTGGCGCGCGAAGCAGGCATGGGCACGCGCATCAACACCATCATGCAGACGTGCTTTTTTGCCATCAGCGGCGTGCTGCCGCGCGAGGAAGCGATCGCGCAGATCAAGAAGGCGATCAAGAAGACCTATGGAAAGCGCGGCGAAGCTGTGGTCGAGAAGAACTTTGCCGCGGTGGATCATGCGCTGGCGCACCTAGAAAAAGTGGAGATACCGCATGCGGTTTCGTCGGACTTTGACATCACCGGCTCGCTTTCGTCCAAGGCGCCGCGCTTTGTGCGCGACGTGCTGGGACAGATTGCCAGCGGCAAGGGCGACCTGCTTCCGGTAAGCGCATTGCCGGCAGGCGGAGCATTTCCAACGGGCACGGCGCAGTGGGAGAAGCGCAACATCGCGCAGTTCATCCCGGTGTGGGACAAGGACCTGTGCATTCAGTGCGGCAAGTGCGTGATGGTTTGTCCGCATGCGGTGATTCGGGCCAAGGTGTACAGCGCGGATGTGGCGGCCGACGCGCCTCCTAGCTTCGCGTGGGCCAAGCCGAAGTGGAAGGGCATGGAGCAGGAGCGCTATACGCTCCAGGTGGCGCCGGAAGACTGCACAGGATGCGGCGTGTGCGTGGAGATTTGCCCGGTGAAGAGCAAAAGCGACGCCAGCCACAAGGCCATCAACATGGCGCCGCAGGCTCCGCTGCGCGAACAGGAGCGCGCCAACTGGGACTTCTTTATCGGCTTGCCGGAAGTGGACCGAGCCAAGCTCTCGCATGGCCAGGTGAAGGACCTGCAACTATTGCAGCCGTTGTTTGAGTTCAGCGGCGCGTGCGCGGGTTGCGGCGAGACGGCTTACATCAAGCTGCTGACGCAACTTTTCGGCGACCGGCTTTATATCGCCAACGCCACCGGGTGCTCTTCCATCTACGGCGGCAACCTGCCCACCACGCCCTACAGCCAGAATGTGCAGGGGCGCGGGCCGACGTGGGCCAACTCCCTGTTCGAGGACAACGCCGAATTCGGATTTGGCATGAGGGTGGCGCTCGACCAGCAGAAGGCTTTTGCCGAGACGCTGCTGAAGCGGGTGGCGCCGCTGGCCGGAGACCAGCTGGTGACGGCGCTGCTCACGGGTGGGCAAAACACCGAACCCGAGATCAACGCGCAGCGCGAGCGGGTGAAGATCCTGAGAGAGAAGCTGGAAGGAAGCGAAACCTCCGATGCGGCCAACCTGCTGGCCATTGCCGACACGCTGGTGCGCAAGAGCGTGTGGATTCTGGGCGGCGACGGCTGGGCGTTCGACATCGGCTTCGGCGGGCTCGACCACGTGCTGGGATCGGGCAAGAACGTGAACGTGCTGGTGCTGGACACCGAAGTGTATTCAAACACTGGAGGCCAAGCCTCAAAGGCCACGCCACGCGGCGCGGTGGCCAAGTTTGCCGCCAGCGGAAAAGGCAACAGCCGCAAAGATCTGGCCATGGAGGCAGTGAGCTACGGATCAGTGTATGTGGCCCAGGTGGCGATGGGCGCCGCCGACACGCACACCATCAAAGCGTTCCAGGAAGCGGAGGCGCATCCGGGTCCGTCGCTTATTATTGCCTACTCCAGCTGCATTGCGCACGGCTATGACCTGGTGCATGGGCTGGAGCAGCAGAAACTGGCTGTGCAAGCGGGCTACTGGCCGCTGATGCGCTACAACCCGGCTCTGCGCGAGACGGGAAAGAATCCGTTCCAGCTCGACTCCAAGGCGCCGTCGATCCGGCTGAAAGATTATGCCTATCGCGAGGCGCGCTACACCATGCTGGCGCGCAGCAATCCGCAACTGGCCGAGGAACTGCTGAAAGATGCGCAGGACGATGTGGAGCGCCAGTGGCGCGTTTACTCGGCCCGCGCAGCCATGGCGGGGCGCGGCGAGACACCGCATATCGCACCACCGGAGAAGGCTGCGGAGCCGGAGCCGGTGAGCGCCGGAGGAGCCCATGATTGACCTGACTACGCATTATCTGGGACTGAAACTGAGCGGGCCGGTGGTGGTTTCTTCTACGCCGCTTTCGGAGTCGCTGGATAACGTGCGCCGGATGGAGGACGCCGGCGCATCGGCGATCGTTCTCACGTCGTTGTTCGAGGAACAGCTGGCGCTCGAATCGCAGGGGCTCGACGAGGACCTTTCGCGCGGCACCGAGTCGTCTCCCGAGTCGCTTGACTATCTTCCCGACTTGCCTGATTACCGCATGACGCAAGAGGTATATCTGGAATACCTGCGCCAGGCGAAGAGCGCCGTGCACATTCCCATCATGGCGAGCCTGAACGGCGCCAGCGCCGGGGGCTGGGTGCACTACGCGCATGAGATGGAACAGGCTGGCGCGGACGCAATCGAGCTGAACACCTATGCGCTGGCAACGGACCGCAGCCAGACCTCGCGCGAGCTGGAATTGCAGTTGCTTGACCTGGTGGAGAACGTTTGCCGCGCGGTTAGGATTCCGGTCGCGGTGAAGCTGTCGCAATCGTTCACCAGCATTCCGCACCTGGTGGCGTGCCTTGAAGACGCAGGGGCGAATGGGGTGGTGCTGTTCAACCGCTTCTATCAGCCCGATTTCGACGTGGAGGCGCTGGAGGTGAGGCCCACTCTGCATTTCTCCGCGCCCTCCGAGTTATTGCCCCGGCTGCACTGGGCGGCGATCCTCTATGGGCGGACCAACGTGGACATTGCTATCACCGGCGGCGTGCACTCTGCAGAAGACATTCTCAAGGTCATCATGGCAGGCGGCAGTGTAGCAATGATGTGCTCGGCGCTGCATATTCACGGCATCGAACACATTGGGCGCGTGCTGGCCGACCTGCGCTACTGGCTGGAGAGACGCGAGTATACGTCGCTGAGCGGAACCCGCGGATGCCTGAGCCGGAGAAGCGTGCCGGACACCTCGGCGTTCGATCGGGGAAATTACATCAAGACGCTCAGCTCGTACCACCTGCGGCAGACGGTGGGCGCGTTTTAAGGCTGGAACTTTCTAGCTTCTGCTCGTCATTCGAGAAACCTCATTGGCGGCTGCACCTCAGCGGTGCGGCCGCCATTTTGTTCTCTGCGCCTGAGCAGGGAGTTGGCAGGAGCGCGCGCAATGGCTATCATTCCTTCGAATCCGGAGAAGGCATCTTCCATGAGACGAATTATCTGCCTGGTGTTTTTGTCTATAGCGGCGCTGGCTTGCGCTGGAACCAGCGCCGCGCAAGCGCCGGCGCACTACGAGCCCACGCTGGAGTCGCTCAACCAGCATCCGTTGCCGCAGTGGTACGCCGGCGCCAAGCTTGGCATCTTCATTCACTGGGGCTTGTATTCGGTGCCGGGATGGGCGCCGCTGAGCCATCCCGAGCACGACTTCAGCTCGGCTGACTACATCAAGTACAACCCGTACGCGGAGTGGTACTTGAACGTGATGCGCATTCCCGGCTCGCCCACCGAGGATTATCAGCGCGAGCACTACGGCGCCAACTTCGGCTATTACGACTTCGCGCCCATCTTCAATCGCGAGTCGAAGAAGTGGAACCCGGACGCGATGGCGGCGGTATACAAGATGGCCGGCGCGCGCTACGTGGTGCTGACCAGCAAGCATCACGAGGGATTCACGCTGTGGCCCAGCACCACGCCGAATCCCAGCCCCAGCCTCCGGCCGGACCAATTGCACGCCGCGCGCGATATTGTTGGCGAGCTTACGGCCGCGGTGCGCAAACAAGGCATGCATATGGGGCTCTATTATTCCGGCGGGTACGACTGGACATTCAACGACGGGCCGATCGAGACGGCGATGGATTACGACAGGGTGAAGCCCGAGACCCAGGCCTACGGCGACTATGCCTTTGCGCAGATCCACGAGCTGATCGGGAAGTACAAGCCAGACTTGCTGTGGAATGACATCGACTGGCCGAAGACGGGCCGGCCGTTGCAGGTGGAGGCCGATTACTACAATGCCGTGCCCGATGGCGTGATCGACGATCGCTTCGGCATCAAGCACTCGGATTTCACATCGCCCGAATACGCCAAGCTGGACAAGATCAGCGCCAAGAAGTGGGAGGAGTGCCGTGGGCTGGGCCGCTCGTTCGGCTTCAACCGCGCAGAGGGTGAAAAAGAGACCATCGCGCCGGCAGACCTTATCGCGCTGCTGGTCGATATCGTGAGCAAGAACGGAAACCTGCTGCTGGACGTGGGCCCGGAGGCGGACGGCACCATTGCCCCGGTCCAGATGGAGCGGCTGAAGGCGCTGGGCGCGTGGCTGAAGCAGAACGGCGAGGCGATCTACGACACCACGCCATGGACGCACGCCGAGGGCAAGAGCGCCGAAGGCGACGACCTGCGCTACACGCGCAAGGGCGACGATTTGTTCGTGACGGTGCTGGGGAAGCCGAAGGCGGCAACGTTGACGATTCCGGATCTTCCGTTCAAACCTAGCGCGGCCATAACTCAACTGGGTAGCTCTGCGCAGGTCAGAACGAGCGGAGATGCATCCGGCACGCGTGTCGAGCTTCCCGCGCAGCTTGAGGGAGATTACGCGTATTCGTTCAAGCTTGCCGGCTATGTGCGTTGATCGGGAGAATTTGGCTGCAGGCTAGGCCAACTGCTGCACCACCGCGCGCCCCAGCATCTGACGGGCGCTCACCAGGGCATCTTCCACCGGCGCGCTGAATTCCTCGCCGAGTTCGGTGGACCCGGCCCCCACGGTAAGCAGCAACGCCCGCTGCGGCACGGAGCCGTAAAGATCTCTCGCCAAGGCGAGCAACTCCGGCGCACCCACAGCGTGAGTGCCCGGCACGGCCTCCCCGGAGGACGCCGAGACGTCTTCGAGCCGAACCGATCCGGGAGGCGATCCAATCGAGCAATCGATGAAAACGACCGCATCGGCCGCGGCCACGTCCTGGGCCAGCTCCGGCGTCCACTGCTGGCGGGCGATGACACGCACGCCCGGCTCCGAACAAAGGCGACGCTCAGCCCATGCACAAAGCCATGGCCCCACCCCATCGTCGCTTCGGAGCGTGTTGCCGCAACCGAGGATGAGGCATCGAGCTCTGATTGGTTGCATGGGGCAATCCTACGCTAGCGGACGACCCTGTCAATGACCTCCCCGTTGGCGGAGAGGAGACTTACGGCCAGCGGCATCTGTCCGAACGCGTGCGAAGAGCAGCTCAGGCATGGGTCGAAGGTGCGCACTACCGCCTCGATGCGGTTCAGCATGCCATCGGTGAACTTGCCGTCCTTCACGTAAGCTCGCGCCGCCTGGAGCACGCCCAGGTTCATGGCCTTATTGTTCTGGCCGGTGGCGATGACGAGGTTGGCCCAGGTGATTTTGCCGTTTTCGTCCACCTTGTAATGATGATGGAGCGTGCCGCGCGGCGCCTCGGCCTGGCCTGCGCCCTCCAGCCGGTTTACGCCCGCGGTGGCGCGCACATGGGTCTCGAGAATGCGCGGATCGGCCAGAATCTGCTCGATCTTTTCGATCCCGTACAAGATCTCGATCAGCCGCGCGTGATGATAGTGGAATGAGCTCTCGACCGGACCGGCCGCCAGTTGCTTGAATGCCGGCAACTCGGCATCGGCCAGCGGCGTACCCAGGGTCTTGGCGATATTCAGCCGGGCCAGCGGACCGACGCGATAGGACCCCTCCGGGTAGCCGAGCGGCTTGTAGTAAGCGAACTTGGTGTAGCTGTACGGTTCCACCGCCTCGCCAATCGCTTCGGTGAAGCGCGTAGCGGTCATGCCGTCTTCCACCAGGGCTCCTGTTGCATCAATGAGCCGCAGCGCGCCATCGGTGAATTCGATGGAATCGTCCTCGTTCACCAGGCTCATGTAATTGGATGGGAAGTTGGCAAAAACTTCAATCTCCGCCTGGAACTGCCCGGCAATCTGCTTGTACGCCTCGAGCGCCAGTTTCGCGCCCGCATAGGCCTCGGGCAACATGGCGAGAATCTGGTCGCGTGTTGCCGCGCTGAGCGGCTCGGTGACTCCGCCCGGCACGACCCAGCCGGGATGGATGCGCTTGCCCGCCAGCAGCTCGATGATGTGCTGGCCGAATCGCCGAAGCGCCACGCCGGCGCGGCCGAGGTCAGGTTTGGCCGCAGCCACGCCGAAAATGTTGCGCACCTTGGGATCGGATTCCATTCCCAGAAGCAAGTCCGGCGAGGCCAGGTAAAAGAAGCTCAGCGCGTGCGACTGTACCATCTGCGCCAGGTTCAAGAGCCGCCGCAGTTGCGCGGCCGTATGCGGGATGCGCACGCTCATGATGGCCTCGCACGCCTTGGCCGAGGCGATCAGGTGCGACACCGGGCAGATGCCGCAGATGCGCGCCATCAGGCCGGGCATCTCGTAAAAGGGCCGGCCCTCGCTGAATCGTTCAAAGCCGCGCACCTGGGTCACGTGGAAGTGCGCGTCCGCAACTTTGCCCTGGGGGTCGAGCTGGATGGTGATCTTGCCGTGGCCTTCCAGCCGCGTAACTGGATCGATGAGGATGGTTTGGCTCATGGTCAGGCTCCGAACCGGGTCAGCGCCGGAATATCGAGCGGCTCACCTGTGACAATGGCGGTCAAGGCCGCGTAAAAGGTGTCGGCTGATGGAGGGCAGCCGGGCAGAAAAACGTCCACGGTCACGAATTCGTGAATGGGGCGAACGACCTTCAGAAGCCGCGGCACAACAATGCAGGGAATCTGCGGCTGCGCCGATACATTCTCAATGTAAGCGCGGTTGAGGATGGCCTCCGGCCCGATGGGATTGCGCATGGAGGGCACGTTGCCGGTGATGGCGCAATCGCCCATCGCCACCAGCGTCTTGGTGTGCGCGCGTATCTTCCGGATCTTGTGTTCATCGTCAACGCTCGCCACCGCGCCTTCCACCAGCGCGATATCCACGTGGTCGGGAAACTCCTTGGCATCCACCAACGGGCTGTACACCACCTCGACCAGCTCGGCAAGCTCAAGAATGCGCTCGTCCAGATCGAGAAACGACATGTGGCAGCCGGAACAACCGTCGAGCCACACCGTAGCCAGTTTCAGCTTGCTCATTGCGCCTCCCTCATCACTTTTAGGTAAGGAAGAAAGTCGGGATACTTGGGATGCTCATCGCCGATCTTGTTCTTGTCAAATAAAGCGCCGGTCGGGCACACCTGTACGCATTTTCCGCAGCGCGTGCACGCCGACTCTCCCCAAGGCTGGTGCAGGTCCGAAATCAGCACCGAATCGATGCCGCGGCCCATCAC
>CAWBIG010000170.1:0-7182 GCA_963788435.1 uncultured Acidobacteriota bacterium
AGTTCCCATTTCAGTCGTCGTGCCGGAAGTGCCTGTTACGGTCACAGTGTAGTTTCCTGCCGTAGTGCCGGAATTGCCTGTGCCACCACCGCCGCCGCCATTGCCACCGCCACTCCCATTGCCGCAGGATAGTACGCCGCTGGCGAGGGCCACGAGGATCACCAGCATCCCGAGCATGGTCCTCCATCTGCGACGCCGAGAGGGGACTCCGAACAGCAAGAGGCAAGCAAGCGTTGCGCCGCCGGCAGCGCACCAGGGAACTCCCGGACGCCTTGGGTAGGCTAGAGCCGCACTGGTTGCCGCCGTGGTGCTTATGGTTAAGGTGGCTGTTCCAGACGAGGCACCCGCGATTTTCACCGGGCTCGTCGATCCGAATCTCAGTGTCGGCGGATACTCGGCGCCAGCCGGACTGGAGGTCACGGCAGCCGTAAGCGTTACGCTGCCGATGAAACCGTTCGTCGGCGTGACGGTGACAGTTGAGGTATTTCCGGAGCTTGCACCGGGAGTGACAGAGACAGCCGTGCCGCTGACCGTAAAGCTGGGCGGCGGTGGAACGGTAACGGTGACCTGGGTGGTGCCGGTGGTCGCGTTGTAATTGCTGTTGCCTGAGTAGCTCGCCGTCAGCGTGTCAATTCCCGTGGCCAGCGAGCCGGCTGGAACGTTAATCACTGCGCTTCCACCGCTTAACGTGGTTACGGCCGAGCTATAGCCCCCGCCACTCAACGTCACAGATCCAGTCGGCGTCGGTTTGCCGCTGCCACCGCTGACGGCTACCGTGACCGACAGTGCTTGCGAAGTGGTGATGCTGGAGGGAGCAGGTGTTACTGCCACCGTGGGAGTGATCAAAGCTGCCTGCGTAATCTGCACAGTCTCATTGCCGATAGTGATCGTTGCGCTTCGAGCGCTTGTTGAAGTGTTCGCTGTGATGAAGTAATTGACGGACGACGAAAGGGCAGTCGCAGTAACCCAGGACTCCGAAGAAGTTGCAATAACCGGGCACGAAGTTGTTACCGCAATTGAACCGCTTGAACCAGCCGCCGGCGACTGGACCTGAGTCGTTCCCAGAACATAAGAGCATGCGGTGGCAGGCTGGATAATTGCCACAT
This sequence comes from uncultured Acidobacteriota bacterium, assembly GCA_963788435.1. Lineage (GTDB taxonomy): Bacteria > Acidobacteriota > Terriglobia > Terriglobales > Acidobacteriaceae > Telmatobacter. The sequence continues at coordinate 1,107 of CAWBIG010000170.1, forward strand.
CTTGTCCGGCGAGCGAGATAAAGGCAGTCCGACTAGCGCCTGTAGTGTTGGCTCCCGCGCTCACAGAGATTGCGCCGCTGCCAGCTCTGGCCGCGCCTGAAAGGGTTACCCAACTTGCGCCCCCTGAATCCGCTGTCCATGAACAGCCATTCTGGGTGGACACCTGGACCGTAGCAGTTCCCCCGGAGTAGTCGATTGTCTGATCGGTGGGTCCAAGAGAATAGGTGCAGGAGCCGACGGTGATTGTTGCCGATGCAGTCTGGCCTCCATAGGTGACGTCGAGCAAATCAAAGCCGTTCCCTGTGGTTGTGATCGCCCCGTTTGTCCCCACAGAGAACACGCCAGTTCCCCCACTTTGTGCCGTGTAAGTTGCAAGGCTCGTTACATCCACAAAGCCATCCGAATATCCTGCCTGGGATGGGACAATTGCGGTCAGGCCGATTGGAAGGCTCGCAGCGGGTGCTTGGATGACGACAGAATTCACGTTGCCAGGCAGCGCCAGCGTGTAGTTCAGCTGAAGTGTTGCAAAAGTATTATCGTTAAACACCGCAAACGCAGTGAAGCTCGCAGTGCCGATGCGAGAGGGCGTGTATGTAATTGAAAATGGCGACTGAGTCGAATAGGAAAGCAGCGTATCTGTTGGATCAACGACGGTTTGATAAAACAAGACCTCTGTAAGGGCCTTTGCCGATGTGACTGTGATCGTGGTCGGTGACCCAACGGCTAATGTGGCTCCTGACGCGGGGAGGAATGTCGCATTTGTGGCCGCTATCTGCGTATAGCCAGTAAGGTCCAAGAGGGGATTAGAACCTGTAGAGGTGATGGAATCGAGGGGCTTAGCGATGCTCCGAGCCTTATCCTTAATCGCCTCTGTTGAAACTGTGCCAGAACCCCCCATCAGCCAATAAAGAGCTTGGTTAAAGACCGCCGGGCTCTGGGTTTCTCCTACATCCGGCAAGCATCCATAACTGTGGACCACTCCGTCTACGGTAGTTGAGGCGCTCGCATAAGCTAATTGGCTGGGTCCAGGCACCAGCGCATCATTATTCGATGTACCCAGAATAGTGGATACAGTGCCTATCCCCGGTACATACGCCGCGAGCAGGACATTGAACTCCGTACCCAGGCAGGAAACAAGGGGGGCGTCGCCAGTGATCGACTGATAAGTCTCCACTGTGGGAGGGCCAAGGCCGGTCTGGAGATCGTAGACGGCGGTGTTAATCTGTCTTCCCTGCTGCGACAGAAGCTGACTGAGCGTACAAGTGGATGTCGAGACGCATAAGGCCGACAAGTGCGGATCGCGGTTAGTCGCGGCAATGTAGAGATCCTTGTTGGCCCATAGTGTCGTTGCCAACGGTGTTCCCGTGTGTGGAGTGCCTATTGTGATGAAATTATGTACAAAGTGAGCTGGCAGAAGAGATTGCTGAAATGGAGTCGGGACGCCATTTTCCTCAAGATAGCGTGTCAACAAGCCCCCCATGCTGTGAGCAACAACGTCGACCTTCTGTGCGGCAATTCCTTGGTTCGCGTATGTTGTGAGCGCGCTTGCGATTGACGTTGTTAGAATCTGCTGATTTCCCGTGTTTTTGAATGAGAGATAGCTGGTCGGTCCATAGTCCGCAGTGAAGAAAGAGGAATATGGGGCCATCAGCTGAAGCCATTGAGTATAGGTAGGCCACGCCTGGGCTGCGCTGGACCATATGCCGTGGACCAGAATGAGCGGCGGGGTTGTAAGTAACGCGGTATTTGTAGCGGTGACAGGCTTTTCGTTTGCGGGGCTTTGAGTAGCTGTAAGGGTGAGAATGACATCCTCGGGAGCCAGCGTCAGCAGATCGCCTGAACTATACGGCATCGTTAATGGAGCCCACAGCAGGGCAACAAATGTGCACGATGAGGTGCCGGCCGCGTCGGTTTGAGAATTACATGTAGTTGAGTCAATCGGTGTCGTAATAGTAAGTGGTACGCCCGCCGCTCCAGGCTGGTAATTAACGAGGTAGTCTGGGCTATAGGCTGTAAGCGAGCCGGTGTAGGGCCCGGGATTGGCCCCGGTTCTTGCCCCTACCCCCGAAAGGGTCAAAGTCGGCGCGGCACTTGAGGTGCTTCGGAGCACAATCGCGAGTGCCGAGCTTCCATCCGCAGCTAATCCACTTGCGGCGGGGCTCTTCTGAACTGTGCTTATTGGAACATTTGAACGCAAAGGGAGGGGGCCGCCATTGGCAGCAGCGGGGTTCACGATTCCCAGGGTAAGTGCTGGCGGATTTATCGGGATTAGGTGTACAGGAATTACTCCGGTGGCAGTTTGAACCTCCGTCAATTGTGCCGGCAAACAAGTGTTCCCGTTCCCCTGGTAGGAGAGGAAGTTTACGTAATATCCTAGACTAGATGTGTATCGTCCAGTATTAAGGTCGATTGTTTCGGTCGCGGCATAATGAGCATTGTAAGCATCTGGAGAATAGGAGAAGCCGTCGGACGCGATGGTGGTCAAAAGGCCGTCGGCACTCAGGGAGAACCTAAGGGTTCCGTTCTCGTATTGATTAGGATTAGTATCAATAAAGGGATCGCTCACCCCCGACGTTGGGATCCATTGTCCGGATGTCTTAATCAGCCCACTACCGTCACCTGGGTACAACAACCCGCTGGTGGCGCTGGCGCCGATGTTTTCGATGCCGGTGCCTCCGGACTCAAGGGCGCCCCAGTAATCCTGGCAGAATATGTTGGCCTCATTGTCATTCACAGTCAGGAGGTAAGTGGCGGTGCCGGTGCCGAACTCAACTGAGTATTCTTGTTGCGCCTGCAGCGGCCGCGGCCCTACGCAGAAGAGCACGAGAATGCATAAGAAGCGCCAGTTTCGTAAGCCTGAACAACCCACAAAAGCTTTCTCCAAAGACGATGAAATTGAGCGGAGCATGGAAAGAACGGCAGGAGTCCGGCTTCCTTCGAGGCGTCTTGACTCGCGGCCAGTTGAAGGGAAGATTCCGCTCAGCCCAGAGCTTCCATGTCGTTTCGCTTTTGTAGCGCCGAGACCCTCGTGAACTTCCGCTTCACCGGGTAACACCCAGTTGGCGTCGGAGTTCATGCGAGCCGCTCCTGCGAGCGCAGGTAGGGCGACGCGTTGCATGGCCCCTTTGAGACTCAGCCAATCAGCGGGGATCATAGGACTCCTCATTGAGGCGATTCACTGGTCCTAAATCTGGAGACACAAACCGGAGGGAGGGAAGAATGCGTAACTGTAGGCTCACCATGGCGCCAATGTCAAGTGATTGGAGGAGAACGACAGCGGGAGATATACGCGCTGAATTCTTAAAGTGTGACTGCCTCTCCGGCAAAGCCTAGGGATCTCCCGATTGGATTCGTAACAGAAAACTCCGATGCGTCCAGGTATTTCGCTGGGTTCGATATTGATTCGGGATTGTCTTTAAAGGTATAGGTTGTGGAACGGCCGAATATTGGAAATCCTGCCGTTTGTTATGTGTGGTTTGGAGCGGCGGTTTTTTGACCCCTTGTGGAACAGGCCTCAGGCGGCTTGGACGGGAACGTCGGAACCCTGGTTGAGCAGTCTGTGGATGGTGGTTCTCGAGACACCGTAGTCCGGGCTAGCTGGCCAAGACTTTGTCCGCGGCGGCGGTCGCCGAGGATCGCGTCGCGATCGACCTCGACCGGCTTGCGACCGATGTGGCGTCCTTCGAGCCGCGCCCGGCGCATGCCGGCTCTGACGCGCTCGATGATGAGGTTGCGTTCGAGCTCGGCGACGGCGCCGATGATGGTCACCAGGGCGCGGCCCGGGGTCGCCGGTGTCGATCGGCTCCCGGAAGCTGGCGAACTCGATGCCGAGCCGGCTCAGCTGATCCAGGGTCTCCAGAAAATGCCGTGTGGAGCGGGCGATCCTGTCCGAGGCCCAGCCAGGACCACATCGAACTTGCCGTGGCGAGCATCCGCATCAGTGCGTCCAACCCGGGCCGGCGCGCCTTGGCGCCGCTGATCCGGTCGGTGTATTGGTTGACGATCTCAAGGCCGCGCTGGCGGCATCTGGCGCAGATCGTGTAGCTGGGTCTCCGGGTGTTGATCCAGAGAGGAGACCCGCATGTACAGGGCGGCGCGCTTCACTTGCGCCGTCCCTTCGGCTTCGGCGAGTGCTTCGTGGTAATCCTTGATGAACTCCATCAACACGTCGGTCATGTTCTGGCCTTGAGCGGCAGTGACCGCTTTGAAGCTGTTGTGGAGTTCGACGGGGACGTTCAGGTCCATTCTTTTAACCTTCTGTTCTGTGGCCTTCATCTTCCTCACCTCCTTCCGAGAGGGAGGATATACGATTTTGAATACGGTCGGCCAGGTTCCTGCCCCCGGCCGGCCTCACGTTACGCAGCGAGCAGCTGACAGAAGTCACCAGGGTCGCAAGATCGGCCCCGCTCATCTGCACGCCCCGGGCCACCAGAGACATCTCGGCCCGCGTGGCCATCCGCTCGCCGGCTTCGATCGCGCGCCTGGTCGGGATCCATGCCCACCCGCCACGCGGCCTCTTCAATCGACTGGCTGCTTCGCTGGCGGCCATTCTGGACCCCGGCGCCGAACAGCTCGGCCGACAGCCGGCGCAGGCAAGCAGCGCCGTCGAAGGAATCGGTACTCATATACTTACTCATATACTCATCCTTTCCGGAGGCCTTGTCAAGCAGGGTCCCCGATAGGCTGAGTATGGGTCCATCGCACCCTCCCGCCAAACAGGGGTCCAGCTCGCCAGCTCCAAACTCAGCCTCTCCGCCATGCCCGATCAAATATCCATCGGAGGAGGCTTCTGGAGATTCAACCCCATGCTGTTGAGCTGCGTGCCCTCTACTACCCCCACTCCCATCCCCGTGCTGGTCAAGTCCACCCCGGAGCTGCTCCAGGGGGCCGACGCCATCAGCCAGGCACATGACTTCCTGATGGCCAACTCGAACGTGGGCTAAGAGCTAACCATGGATCTCCGCTGGACAAGTCGCGGTGGGCTGCTGAGCGACGTGGTTTCTCTCCTCGCCCGCACGCATATTTTTCGCGCGCGGGGGAGAGGGGAAAAGGGGGGCATCGGGACCCCCCGTAGCCCACCGCCTTCCCGGTGGAGGCCTAGCACCGGGATTCCGGCCGGAATCTGTCGCTAAGGCATTTCTATCCAGCCACATCCCCTTGAATGGGCCATCATTGTGGATGCTATCAACAGAATCTTCCATCCGTCTTCGCGCGAGATTCCCGGCGAGTGCGACTAAAAGAGTGGGGGGACAGCTGTCCCCAACTTTGCACTGAGATTACAGGACACTTTCGGGCGTTTTGGGGGCTAAACGGCCCGCTATAGCCTGGTTGTCGTAAAAACCCGATATCAGGGCGCCGTGCACCAGTAATGCACGAAGATGGTGCGGTTCTCCTCTCAACACCTATCTCGCCGCGCCGGCCCCGTTTCCGTGCCTCGCCGCGCCCCTTTGCGGGGCGCTCTCACTGCGCCGGAAAACAGGTAAAGTTGCGCACTTGTATGGAGCCGCCGGTCCGGGGGACGCGGAAGATCCTGGCAGGGATCTTTTCGGCGCGGGAGAAAGGAATAGAGAGTCGGGAACCTGGGGGCAATGCTACCCACTTTGCGCCCCGCCGCCGCGCCCGGAAGGCGCGGACGGTTACTCACCTTATAAGGGAACAGAACTCGATTCGTCTTCGCAGGAGAATCCCGGCGATGCGACTAAAAAGGGTGGGACAGCATGTCCCCACCCTTGTACTGAGACTTACAGGACACTTTCCGGCTTTTATCGAGACTTACAGGACACTTTTCGCAGCCATGGCTCCGCGCGGAACCCCTCCGGTCCCCCGTTGAGCCAGCCTTGCGCCCTCGCCGGTCTCACACGCGGCATGGTCCCCTCAAGCCCACCTCCATGGTCCCCCGGGAGCCAGCCTTTCCCAGCCTTGCCACCCGCCCCTTTTTAAATCCCCCGATGAGACTCCCCAGCCCTTTGCTGAACCCGGGTCCGCTGCCGGTTCCAGCCGCTCCCGGCCCCGGAGCCAGCAGCCCAGCGGTCGGCACCGCAATCGCACCCGCCCGAAGCGGTACACTCGCTGGAAG
>CAWBIG010000171.1:0-30206 GCA_963788435.1 uncultured Acidobacteriota bacterium
AGGGAGCCAGGGCGCTCAGGACCTCGCCGGCGCGCCCCGTCTTCAGCGCGTCCTTTCGCGCATCCATCCAGGCTTTCCGGGCGGCTGCCTGCCCCGGACCCGATCCGGGGGCGTCTGGCGCGATCGTCTTCGCGGCCGCGCTCAGATACTCGCAAACATGATAGAAATCGATCAAATAGCTGCCTTGCTCGCCGAACAATTCGTCGACCTGGCCCATGATCCAGGGCGCGCCGTCGCCCACCGCGTGAACCCGGGAATCCGCTCCGAAGCCGGCCCGGACCGCGCAGGCGAAAAGCCGCCGCCCCGCTTCCTCCACGCCGCCTTCGATCCCGCCTCCGTAAACCGGTGTACGGCTTCCCTTGGCATGCGCGAGCGAAATCTTCGCCTCTCGCCACGATAATGTTTTGCCCTTGCGCTTGTCTTTCTGGCTCGCGTCCGGCGCCATGATGGAAATCATACCGCCATCGGTCTGAACAACGATTTGTTTGTGTTGGCCCGGCCCTCGCGGAAAATCCACCACATCGCGGCCAGATGCGAAAATCGCCCCGGCATGGCCCAGAGTGATCCTCTGGATCGTGCTCTCGCCAATCTCGAAGCCATAATGCTCGCGTAACTTCAGTTGGACCAGGGCGAACGGAGCGTCCGCCGCGAAATCCACGATCGCCCGCTGCAAAGGCCGCGAACATCCGCGAGGGCTTACCTTCGCGCCGAGAACAAACGGGCGCACGCGGTTATTTCCGCGTCTGTATTGTGGCTCCAGAACAGCTATCTCGCCGAATTTCGTATGCCAGCGGAGTTTTTTTTACCTTGGCGATGGATACCGGTCAGGCCGCGCACGTCCTGCTCCGTCGCCTCCACCCGCTTCTCCGCCCAATCCTGCAACGCCTCGCGGCCCAAAAGCCGCAACTCCTCGATAAGCCGCTCTTCGGCCGCGTCCGCCTCGTCGAGGTCTCCGTCCGCGTTCCCCACGGCGCCCACGATCGACGTCAGCCGGGCCCGAATACCAGGGTGGGATTGAAGAAAGGCCAACAGCGCTTCGTCGCTGAGTTTCACCGTTGTCATGGGTTCAATTCCCTCAATGTCGAATCTTGAGCTTACTCCCCACAACCTTGAATCGCACCCGCGTCTGCCCGCTCGCCTCCAGCTGCGCCATATCTGCGGCAACGCCCGCGCGCCGGGCCAGCAGCGCGGCGTGCTGGCTGGCCGCCTCTGCCGCCGCGTCGTTGGGCCGCTTGCGTCTCCGCCGCGTCGTTGGCGTCCAGGGTCGCGACATAGGCCGCCGCCTCGCTCTGCGCGGCTGCGATCTCGCTGGCCAGTCCGCGATCTCGCCATCCAGCTTCGCCAGCCGTTCCTCCAGCCGCGCGCGCGTGACGATGCTGGCCTTGCTGGCGTTGCCGTCGAAGAACGCGCCATCGATCGCCACCATCGCGCCGCCCACCAGACCAAGCTGGCGCAGGATCAGCACGAAGTCACGGTTCACCTGTCGCAGCGGCGCGGCGTTCTCGGCGCGGAACTTGGCGATCGTGCGGTAGCCGGGGACCAGGCCGCCGAGCAGCCACATCAGTTCGATGTTGCGTCCCGCCTCGCGCTCCAGCCGCCGCGAGGAACGGATCTGGTTGAGATAGCCGTAGAGATACAGCTTCAGCAGGTCGGCCGGATCATAGGGCGGCTGGCCGGCCCCACCACGCGCTCCGCGTGGCGAAACCCCAGCCTGGCCAGATCGAGCGTAGCCGACATAGGCCTCGATCGCCCGCACCGCGTTGTCGGCGCCAACGTAGTCATCGATGCGCGCAGGCAGCAGCAGGCTCTCCTGGCGGCTCGCGCGGCTCTTGTAAAAGATGATTGGCATGCCGCGAATCGTGCAAAATCGCCGCCGCGTCGGAGAAGCGAATTCTTGCCCAGCCTCAAAGCAAATCGTACCTGATCGCGTCGGGGGAACCCCAAAAATGCGCCGCGCCCGGGGTTTTGCCCCGGCTACCGAGTCAGCCGATAAGGGACTAAACTGTCTTAACCGCGCGTCGAGGCGGCGCGGCAGCTTCCGGCGCCCATCCGCGACCGGCTCGCCGCGCAGGCAGCGGCACTGCTCGACGCGGCCGCCTGACGGTTCACGGCGACCAGCCGAACTCGGAAAACATCCAACCGAGTTCCAGCAGGATCATCTCGTTCATCGCCGGCGTCAGCGTCGCACGCCAGTCGCCGACGACGCCGCTGCGAAAAAACGCACCGTCGACCGCTTGGCCCGCAGCCCGGCCGCCGGAGAGGGCGGCGAACGAGGTGCGGGCCATGCAGTCGGCGACGATCTCATCGCCGGCATCCGCGCCCAGGAACCGGAACAACCTGGCGGTGACCGGGGCGGCCGTCGCATGCATGCGTTCGTAGGTGACAAGCAGGCAGTCGGCCGCATGCCGCTCGCGGATCGCCAACATCGTCCGCACGCCGCGCTGCAACACCGGGATCGCCGCCCGCACGAAGGCGAGCTTGGCCGCATCGGCATCGGCCGCACCGGCCGCACTGTGGAAGAAGTGCCACGCCGAGGTCAGGATGTCTCGCGGGTCGCGCAGGATGCCGATGAATTTCAGGTCCAGGGAGCAGCGGCTTGATGTTTGGCGAAGAAAAAAACATTGTCCGGTGTCTTGTCGCCGACGGCGATGCAGGACTTGTCGGCTGATTGCCGTTCGAGGGCCAGCAACACGGCGGTCGCGAGCAGGCATTCCTCATCCCCCGCCGGCGGTAGCGAGTATCCGCCGGAGTGGCGGAACAACCGCTCGTTCTTGGCATCGAGCGCCCGGCGACGATCGGACATCAGCCCGGCGATCGGCGCCGCCAGGTGCTGGTCGAACAATCCCTCGCCGCGGCAGGAGATCTGCGGGTGGCTGTCGAGCACATGCTGCAGCCAGGTCGTGCCGGAGCGTGGCGCGCCGCCGACCAGGAACAACTGCCGCCGGGACAGTTCGACAAGCTGCCGCTGCCGGTCGGCCCAGGTGGCGTGCGACATGAAAGACTGGCTCCCCCTCCGGCCGGAAGCAAGGCCCTGCGATCGATGCGCTCACGGCGACGAGCTCACTGCGCGGGAATCGCGGTCACCCCGGGGGTAAATTTCACCCTGTCATAGGCCGTCGTCGCCTGCCGGGTCGGCGGGCCGCCGCCCCAGGTCCGGCTTCCGGTCCACGCATTCATCATGACGAACCCCTGCGAAGGGGTGACGAGTTCCTTCTCGGTGAAGCCGTGGGCCGCCTTCCCGTCGACGGTGAAGACGATCGTGCCCGGCGTCCAGAGGAAGCCGTAGCGATGGAAAGCCTTTGCCGGATTGAAGGTAAGCGGCATCACGAAGGCGGTGTTGCTCGGGTGCAGCGTCAGGTGCACCTGGCCTTGGTCGGCCGAGCCGATCCAGGATTCGTTGGTCAGGAACTCGATGTCCCACTCGTGCGGGCCGTACTTGGGAGCCTCGATCCAGAAGAACGAGGCGCACACGCCCGGTACGCCGGTCACCTGCATGCGGACTTCATAGTAGCCGTAGCTGAACCCCTTCAGCGTCTGGATTTCCGAGCCGCGCAGGTCGTTGGCCGCGACCGAGAGCAGAAGCGCGCCGTCAGTCGCGCTGCCGAAGGGGCGGGAAATCTGCGCGAGCGCCGGATCGAGGACGTTGCCGCCGGTGCCCTTCCACACGCCGGCGATCCGCCAGAGCCCGTCGGGTGACAGGTTGCCATTCCAGGGCGGCCGGAAATTCTGCGCGATGCCGCCGCCCGGCGTTTCCTGTGCGGGCGCCTGAGCCTGCGCCGCGCCGTCCCCGTCGGAGCTGCCCACGAGACAGACCGCGGCCGTCGCGACGGCGAGGGTTCGGATGCTCAAGGCACCTCCCGGCAGGTGTTTCGCTCGGCAATCGCTGCGACCGGCCGATGATGAACAGGCCGGGCGGCGAAGTCTACGTCACAATGATAAGTTTGCCGCCCGGAGCCCCGAGGCAATGTCCGCCGGTGGCTGGACGCGACCGGACGGCGCTGCTCCTCCAGGCTGGAACTTGTATGGGGCTTCCGGTGTCAAGCGGATTTTATGGTGAGGTCATCGGTCACGGCCAAAACCGCGGGGTGGGTCGATCGTCTGGAGTTCGGTGAGGTCGAGATCGCAGATTGCCTGCAACGCGTCGGCGAGGGAGCTGTCCTGGAGGTTCGTTGGTAGGGCTTCCAGCCAAGCGGCATACTGAGTTTGCAATGACATCAGCTCGCCGACGGCATCGTGCCAACGCCGGGCGCGGCTGCGATGATCGCCGGGACGATGCGTGCGGATTGCCGGGGCACCGGTCGCGCGGGCGGCGCGATAGCGAGCCTGGCGTTCAGCATCGGTCATGGCTCTCTCGCCGATCGATTTGCGCGGCATATGCCCACTCCCAATCGTGACGTCACGAAACCCAGTCGGGAAGTGCGGCCGTCGTCTTCGGATCGACAACGGCAGCTTTGGTGAATGTCGCAGCGGCGATCAGCAAACGAACCGAGGGGAGCCTGCCATGGGGCGCAAAGGATCGCGCCGCGCACTTGTATTCGGTTGGCTCCGCATGAGAGCCGGACCATGAAGCAGTTATTCGCTTCGGCGGCGAGGCTCCGAGGCGGCGGGCCCATTCTAACGAACGGTTCGATGACCATGTTCCGGCTCGGGTCACCACCACCTCGGATCGTGTGCGGTCGGCCGGGCGGAATCGGTTCCGCCGGACCTCGCGAAGACGTTTGCGGGCACTCCTTGTCGACAAGACTGGTCAGATGGCTTGCCGCAGCACGACCCCGTGCGGGATCTCGCCGCTGGTGACCATGCGCCACAGTGCGATGAGCAGCTTGCGGGCGAGCGCCACGATCATTTTCGTCTTGCGAGCGCCGCTGGGACCCTCCGTCCGGCTTCGGAACCACAGGGTCAGCGCACTATCTTTCTGAAACAGAAGGAAGCGCCAGGCGAGTTGGATCAGGCCGCGGCGTACTCGGGCATTGCCCGATTTGGCGAGACCTTTCTCGCGTCGCTTGGCGCCGCTTTCATCTGGCGCACCGGTGAGTCCGGCGTAGCGAGCAACGGCCCTGCGATCGCGCAGATTGCGCGAGAGCACTTCCTGCACCAGCATGTCCGCCGTTTCGATGCCGACCCCGAGGACGCCGGCGAGCAATCGAACCATCGCGTTCGGGCCGGTCTGCGGCGCCTGTTCCAGACGCTCCAGGCGGGCCTGTTCGATCGCCTTGATCTGGTCACGCACGATGGCGAGTCGGGCGATGTCGCGCCGCATCTCGTCGAGCGTGTTTGGTGGAATCGGCAACTCTTCAGGCGTGCGAAGCGACCCAAGTAGCATGGGCGCTTTGCGGAGCTCCGGCTTGAAGCCGCGGATGCCGAGCCAGGCCAGCACCGACTTCATGCGATTGATGATGCGCGTGCGTTCGCCGATCAGGTTTTCCCGTTCACGGCTCGGCCGCTTGGCGTCCTCTTCCTTGATCGTCGGGACCGCGACCATCCCGCAATGGCCGCGTTCACCGCGCAGCCAGCCCTGGAACACCCGGATCAGCATTGCCGTGTCGAGCCGATCCGTTTTGGCCCGCTTGTGCTCGCGGGAGATCGCGACGCTTGTTGAATGGATGACATGGGCTTCGGTGCCGTGCCCTTTCAGCCATCGTGCCAGCCTGTCAACCGGCGTCCAAAACTGACCCCCAATCGGCGTGCAAAATTGACCCCTCTAGAGCGGCGGCTTTTGGCGGTAGTCCATAGGGGGGACCCGCGCGCCGCGGAGTGCCCTTCAGGAGGCTGACGCAGCGGCGCGCGGGGGGTGCCTGTGGGCTACCGCCACAAGTCGGTGGGGGACTGCTCGGAGCGGCGGGCCGTCAGTCGCGGCCAAAGCCGCGCGGCGGGTCGATCGCCTGCAGGTCGGAGAGATCGAGATCGCAGATGGCCTGAAGTGCGTCGGCCAGCGCGCTGTCTTGCAGGTTTGCCGGCAGCGCGTCGCGCCAAGCGACATACTGTGCCTGCAACTCGGTCAGCGTGGCGACGCTGTCGTGCCATCGCCGCGCGCGGCTGCGATGATCCGGCGGGGGGGCGTGCGGATCACGGCGCTGCTGCTGAATGCGGCGCGGTAGCGGGCCTGGCGTTCAGCGTGGGTTTTGTTCTGGCGCTTCATTCGTTAAAGGTGTACGCCGACGGCGCGCATCACGGTGAATGAGCCACCAGCGATGGGGTGGCGACCACGCCGACGGATGAAGGTGCGGTGTTCAAGGCGAACGTGCAGGACATCTTCTTCGATTACGACAACTACGACATCCGCCAGGATGCGCAGGCCACGCTGGCGAAGGACGCCGACTACCTGTTGCAGCATCCGGAGATCAAGATCGTGGTTGGCGGCTATTGCGACGAGCACAGTTCGGACGAGTACAACCTGGTGCTGGGGCAGAATCGGGCACAGGCGGCGAAGACCGCGCTGGTGACGGCTGGCGTGGCGGCCGATCGCATCCGCGTGATCAGCTACTGTTGGCCATGGCCAAAAGTAAGGGGTGCCGGCTCAGATCGATAAGGTCCAGCAGGTCGAATAGGAAAATACTCAAGCAGCTCACGGAGAACGGAACGAAAAGCACCCGGGCTTCCATGTTGCCGTTGATCCCGGCGCGGAACAGCAGGATCGCCACCACCGCCGCATAAGGCAGAAACGCGCCGGTCTCCACCGCTCCGAACTGGTTGAAACTCACCCAGCCCGCCAGGGTCATACCCAGCACAGGCATGATGAACAACACGGGAACTGCCCCGATCCAATAGAGCGACCCCCGACGCTGCCGTAGCAGCGCGTGGAAGAATTCGATGTTCAGAACCGCTCCCCCGAAGAATCCCAGCGCCGTAAGAAACTCGAACGGTATGTACGGCACGGTCATGAACCGGGTGGCCATGCCCACCACCGAATTCAGCGACCAGAAAAACTGTGCCGCGCCGAACCACAGGTACTCGCGCTCCGCCGGCCGCACCGCAAACAGAGCCAGTCCGATCGCCATGCCCAAAATGTTGGCCAGCATCAGCAGTTCGGTGCTGCTCAAGCGCCAGTAACGGTCGCGTATCTGAAGGTCCCGCCAGCGCGTCACCGCGGCGGCGTCTCCCACCACGGGAGGAGCGCCAAAGCCTCCTTCGGGAAATGCCGCAAACAGCGGAGCCCCCCATGCCCGCACCGCAAAAACAAGGGGGTGCCCAGGAGTGACCACGGCAGCAGGAATGTAAAAAATGTTGTTGTTGTGATTAAAAACCGCTCCGTGAGGGGGCATCTCTCCCACCTGGCCCAGTAGCCTTCCATTGGCGAATATCTGATAGCTGTCGTTCACCAAGGGCAACAGAATCGCAAGATCCTTTAATTCCGCAGGCACATCGACGCGAAAACGGTACCACCCGACGCCCGCGTACTTCTTGTAGCCCTGGCTAAACCAGCTTTCATCGGATCGGAGCAGCGACCACGAAGAATCGTCGAATGAAGGATCGGCCCATCGCGGATCGTCCCCGGCATGGAACCGGAATTGGCCTTGGATTTCGGCCAGCGGCATTCGCTCCTTCTCCAGGTCAAAGTTCTGTGAGAAGGCCGGACAGAGTAGCCCCACAAAGGCCATAACGATCAACAAGCGGCGCACTTGAAACCTCACTGGATGAGAATGCCAATCATGGCACGTGGGGGAGCGAGGTGGAAAGGCCAATCAGCGGTGCCGATTTGCGGCAAACGACTCTGCTTCTCTCCCTTGATCCTGACACCCTCTACTTTTCCACCGCCATCGCCACCGCGTTCCCCCCGCCGAGACACAACGCCGCCACACCTCGCGTCATGCCCAGCCGCTCCATCGCCTCCAGCAGCTTTACCAATACTGCCGCACCGCTGCATCCGATCGGATGTCCCAGCGCCACCGCCCCGCCATGCACATTCACCTTCGCAGGGTCCAGCTCAAGTTCCCGGATCACCGCCAGCGCCTGCACCGCGAACGCTTCGTTCAGCTCGAACAGCTCCACATCCTCGAGTTTCCAGCCGGCCCTCGGCATCAGCTTCCGCACCGCATCAATCGGCGCCAGCCCGAACCACTCCGGCTCGCGTCCCGCCGTCACCGCCGCCCGGATCGTAGCCATCGGCTTCAATCCCCGCGCCCTCGCCGCCTCCGCGCTCATCACCACCACCGCCGCGGCCCCGTCGCTCACGCCCGGCGCGTTCCCCGCCGTCACCGTCCCGCCCTCCTTGAACGCCGGCTTGAGCTTCGCCAGAATCTCCACCGTCGTCTCCGGCCGGATCCCCTCATCCGTCGCAAACACGCGCGCCGCCTCGCCTTTCTTCGCTGGCGGAACCTCTACCGGCACAATGGCTTCGCGAAACCATCCCTCCGCCGTTGCCTTTGCCGCCTTCTGGTGGCTGCCGGCGGCAAACGCGTCCTGCTCTTCCCGGGTAATCCCGTACTTCTCCGCAATCATCTCGGCACCGATCCCCATGTGGAAGTTGCGGTACGCCTCCCAGAGGCCGTCGTGGATCATCGCGTCCACCAGGGTGCCGTTGCCCATGCGGTAGCCGGTGCGCGCGTGGGGCAGCAGGTATGGCGCGTTCGACATCGACTCCATGCCTCCGCCCACCATCACTTCGGCGTCGCTATTGCGGATCGCCTGCGCGCAGAGCGCCACCGCCCGCAGCCCCGAACCGCACACCTGGTTCACCGTCAAGGCCGCACTCTCAGCCGGCATTCCTCCATGAATTGCCGCCTGCCTCGCCGGATTTTGCCCCAACCCGGCCTGCAGCACGCACCCCATGATGCACTCCTCAACATCCGCTGGCTCCAGTCCCGCCCGCCGCACCGCCTCGCGCACCGCAATCGCGCCCAGCTTCGGCGCGGTAAAGCCCGCCAGCGATCCCTGAAACTTCCCAATCGGCGTCCGTGCCGCGGAAACAATGACTGCTTCCTGCATCTCCAGCCTCCGGTATGCTCCGGGACGATCTTAGCCGCTCCCCACCGCTCGAGGCGAGTCAGCCCCGCCGGGGACAAGCCGGCATCCGGCTCCGCTCATCGAGAGCGCAGCCCCGGCTCGACAGGTGGTCGCCGTCACATAAACTTCCGCCTTGCTCCGCCGATAATCTCTCCGTCCCCAGGAACGGAGCCGCCCCATGTCCAGGAAGTCCTCGAAGGCAGCCGCATCCAAGCACGGACTCGCTAAAGCAGCCAGGCACGCTCAACGGCTAGGCGCCGACGTCGACTACGACCGCGAGCTTGCCCGCCTCCAAATCGAGCTGGTCAAGCTCCAGGAGTGGATCCGCCATGAAGGCCTGCGTGTCGTGGTGCTCTTTGAAGGCCGCGATGCCGCCGGCAAGGGCGGCGCCATCAAGCGCATCGCGGAAGCTCTCAACCCGCGCATCTGCCGCATCGCCGCCCTGGCCGCGCCTACTGAGCGCGAGCAGAGCCAGTGGTACTTCCAGCGCTACGTGGCCCATCTTCCCGCCGCCGGCGAAATGGTGCTCTTTGATCGCTCCTGGTACAACCGCGCCGGGGTCGAGCACGTGATGGGATTCTGCACCGAGCCGCAATACAACGAATTTCTGCAAAGCTGTCCCGAGTTCGAACGCATGCTCCTTCGTTCCGGCATCCTCCTGGTCAAGTACTGGTTCTCGGTCTCCGACGAAGAGCAGGAGCGCCGTTTCCAGGAGCGCCTGCGCACCCCCACCAAGCGATGGAAACTCAGCCCCATGGATCTCGAATCCCGCCGCCGCTGGGCAGACTACTCCCGCGCCAAGGACGAGATGTTCGCGGTCACCGACACTCGCCACTCACCCTGGTTCGTGGTCAACTCCGACGACAAGAAATCCGCGCGCCTCAACGTGATCCGCCACTTGCTTTCTCTCATTGCCTACCGCGACCTGACTCCCGAGCGCCTCGAATTGCCCGCATTGCAAAAGTCTCATTACGTCCGCCCGCCCCTGGCCGAGCAGACCTTCGTCCCGGCGGCATACCTCGCCAAGGTCAAGCCGCTAAAACACAAGGACCGGGTTAATTGAGAACCCCTCCTCGCAGCCCGTAATGAGCGAGCGAGATGGATTCGCGCGAAATAAAAACGGGGATGTCTTATGGAATGATCAGGTTGCGCCCTGAAAGTGCACAGAATTGCGCATCGCTTCCAGGCGGCGCAGCTCTTGCCTCACTGAGGGCGGCGTGGCGATGTCGGGTTGTGATGCTGCCGGCATTCTGCGGCTCCGTTGCGGCGTAAATGAAGACGCCCGCCGAGGGGCGGGCGCGATTCGACTGCTGGGTTTACTTTACCCAGGTATGCGAGGGATTGCTGTGACCGCGGATACAGGGCCGATGTTTGAGGCCTGATTGGATTTGCCGCTGCCTGTTTGGCCTGTGTAGAGTTACAAGCGCGGACTCCCGAGACCTCCGGCCGTATCCAAGAACCGAAGGTTCGGCTCATCGAAGCGATTTTCTGCATTTCTGTCGTCCTTCACGCTGCTTCCATCGTCTCTGCTGGAAAGGACCTAAACCTTCATGTGGTGTGGTTTGCCCTTAATGCGCCGGCTCGTGATCCTGGCGGCAGGGACCCTGATTTGCCTGCCCGCCTTTGGCGCGCACCGCGTTACCGTTGCTCAGCTTGAGGAGGACCTCACCTCGGCCTGCGCCGAGCATCGCTCCGATGCCGAAATCGCGCGCATGGTGGGCAATCTCGAACTTTCGCAGCGCCTGACGCGAGTTGCGTTGGGCCGCCTGGCCGCCAGGCTACCCGTCCAGCCACGCACTGCGCTTGTCCTTGAGCTTCTCGCTGACCAGTCCGCTTTCCTTGACCTGCCGCCGGCCGAGATCCCCGCCACCGAGCCGCCAGATGCGGCCCAGCAGCAGCACATGCTTGAGCTCGCCCGCGGCTACGTTGTCGAAACCATGCCGCGGCTGCCCAATTTCTTTGCCACCCGCACAGTCACCCGCTTTGACGACGCGCCCTTTGCCCCGCATCCCGGCGACTATCCCATTCGCGCCGGCCTCCATCCGGTAGGAACCGCTTCCCACAGCGTCACCTTCCGGGATGGCAAAGAGGTGGTGGACACGCCTGCCTCCGCCGATGCCTCCGCCAAGCCCAGCCTCGGCCTCTACTCCTTCGGGGAATTCGGCCCCGTGCTGGCCCGCACCTTCACTGATCTGGTCAACGGCAAGGTTCAGTTCAACCACTGGGAACAGACGCCGCTCGGTATCGCCGCCGTTTACAAATTTGAGGTTCCCAAGGGGGGCTCTCATTACCAGGTTCACTTCTGCTGCACCGTAGACGCGGAATTCGCGGCGCGGCAAGCCATCGGCAGCCATAACGTCGGTCGCCGCGCCTCGGAGTCAAACAACCCGGCCGAAGACGTCAAGCTCGTCCCCTTTGACACCACCCCTGCCTATCACGGCTACCTCTCCATCGATCCCAACACCGGCGCCGTCCTCCGCATCGCCATCGAGGCCGAGCTCGGTTCCGGGGACCCCATTGAGCGCGCCGCCACGGTTGTCGATTACGGACGCGTTGCCATCGGCGGGCAGGATTTCATTTGTCCCACCCGCAGCGTCGCCATCTCCCTGCAGCAGGCGCCATACGCGCCCAACGGCCACGTTCAGCCGCCGCCCACCTTGAGCATCAACGAGAGCACTTTTGCCGATTACCATCGACTTGCCGCGACTGTCCGCGTGATTGCCGACGGATCCCAACCGGCCGGGACCGGGCCAAACTCCTCTGGCAATCCCGCCGCCGACATTCCCGCGCTCACGGCAACGCCCGCCGCGCCCTCGCAACCAGTGCCAGGCCAGCCTTCCGGAGCCAATGGCTCCGCAGCGTCAACGGCCAGCGCTTCCACTGCGGAATCCGGCCCGCAATTGGCCGCATCCGCCGCGCCGCCCCGGCCCGCCGCGCTGCCTGCGCCGCCCGCTGCGCCGATCATTCCCGAGATCAGCATGGCCGCCGCCACTGGCATCCCCGACGTCTCCACCAATCCCAACGGCGGCTACTCGCTCAAAATCACTTCCCACCTCGTCGATGTGGGCGTCCTCGTCTACGACAAGCACGGCCATCCCGTCACCGATCTCAAGCGAGAGGACTTTGAGCTCTACGACGACGGTCACAAGCAGGACATCCGCTTCTTTTCCGCCGCAGCCGGCCTTCCCGAAGCGCCATCCGAGGCCGCGCCCGCAACCAGCTTTTCCAATCGCGCTACTGATTCCGCCGTGCCGCTTCCATCCGTTTCCGCCGGAACCATTCTTCTCATCGACGAGGGTCACATTGCGTGGTCCGATCTGAACTACGCGCGCGGGCAGATGCTGAAATTCCTCTCCAAGATTCCCGACGATGCGCCGGTCGGCATCTATACCATGAACAGCCTCGGCTTTCATGTCCTCCTCGAGCCCACCCGGGACCACGCCGCTTTGGAAGCCCGCCTCAAGTCCTACATGCCCTCCGCGCAGTCGGTCACCCAGGCCCAGGAGGAGGAGCGCCGCAACCGCCAGTCCTTCGATGTCGTCCACAGCGTCGCCGACCTCAACTCTGTCAACGGCAACCACGGCGACGTTCCCGACGCCGAGCAGCCGGTCGACCCCGAACTGCTCCAGATGGGCTCCAATCCCACCCGCGCCGCCTTCATCATCCTGGCCCAGGTGGCGCGTCATCTTGCCGCCATCCCCGGCCACAAGAGCCTGGTTTGGGTCTCTACTGACAATGCTCTTGCGGATTGGGAGGACCAGGCTGTCGCCATCGACAAGAGTCCCAAAATGGTAGAGAGTTACGCCCGCCGCGCCCAGGAAGCCATGAACGAGGCGCATGCGGCCGTATATCCCTTTGATGTTTCGCAGCTTGAGGCCGGCGGAGTGGGCGCCGATCTCCAGAACAGTAACGTGGAGCTGGCTCCGGCGGCCATGGACAACCTCTCCACCGCGCAAGCCGCGGGAGGCGGCGGCTCCAGCAGCGGCTCGGGAAACGGCGCCAGCGCACCCTCCAATCGCCAGACCGGCACCGGCCGCATTAACGCCGCTATGAGCCAGGATCTACATCCCGTCCAGGGACCGGTCCGTGATGTCGCCACAGGCACCGGGGGCCGCGTCATCCGCCGCTCCGGCGACCTCGCCGCCGAACTCGAAGGCATCGTCAATGACAGCCGCTCCACCTTCCAGCTCAGCTTCTATCCCCAGGGCTCGCCCGACGACAAGTACCACAACCTCACCGTCAAGCTCGTCGGCCACCACGGTCTCAACGCCCGCTACCGCACCGGCTACCTCTTCGCCACCGAGCCAATGTCTCTGAAAGACCGCTTCCGCCAGGCCATTTGGCAACCCATCGACGCCTCCGAGATCGGCGTCACGGCCAGTGTTTCCCCGTCAGGCGCGAGCTCCTCCATCAAAATCAACATCGCCGCCGCCGACCTTGCCATGGAACAGCAGGCCGGCCGCTGGATGGACAAGCTCGACATCTTCTTCATCCAGCGCGACGACGCCGGAATTCACGCTCGGGTCGAGGGCGACACTCTCGGCCTTCGCCTTAAACCCTCTACGTACCAGAACCTGCTTCCCTCCGGCGTGCCCTTCGAGCGCGCTGTCGATATGAAACCCGGCATGGGAAGCCTCCGCGTCCTGGTTGTGGACGAAAACTCGGGCCGCATGGGTTCGGTCACCATTCCCTCCCGCGCGCTCCTCGTTGCTAACCGCTAATCGCCGAAGGCCCTCAAACCAAAAGGACTGCCGGTGTCACCCAACTTGCTGCCTTAGGCCGCTGGCCGGAGTTACAATGGCCGCGCCCCATTTCCGTGGAGGAATCACCCGATGAAACGTTTTGTATGGATTGCTCTTTTACTGCTGGTTGCGGTACCCGCATTCCCTGCCGCCAAGAAAATCACCGTTGCCGAGCTGAAGGATATGCTCGCCACCATGCACTCCCAGAACAAGAGCGACGAGGATGTGGCCAACGCGCTCAAGCAGGTCGTGCTGACTGAGCAGCTTGACCGCGCCACCATCAACGCATTCGTGGACGAGGTGCCCGGCAAGCTATCCACAGAGCAGATTTACGTGCTCGAAGCCCACAGCGCGCTGCTGCCGCCGCCCGCCTCTTCCGTTCCCACCACGCCTGCGCTCGATGCTGCCGCGCAGCAGGCAGTCATCAACAAGGCCGCCGCCTACGTCTCCGGCACATGGGGTCAGTTGCCCGATCTTACCGCTACCAAGACCACCCTCCGCTTCCAGGACAATGTGGAAGCCCTGGCCGACAGCTCCGGCATACACAACGGATCCACGGACTCGAGTACGGGGCTCTGGGTGAATCCCTATAACTACATGCACTACATCAATTCCGTCGACACCGAGATTGCCTTTGACAAAGGCGCCGAGCGCGTGCCGGTAGATAAGACCCAGTGGGGCCGCAACAAGATGATCCAGGTGATGGATCCCGACCCCGATGTCGCTGCCATCTTCGGGGAAGCCAAGGACAACGGCAGCCTGAAATGGGAGCGCTGGGAACTGGTGAACGGGAAGGCCGCTGCCGTGTTCTCCTACGACGTACCCAAGAAGAAGTCCAAGATGGCCGTCAATGTCTGCTGCTTCCCTGAGGTCGATCAGGCTGGAGTCATGACGATGTCCTCGTCGTCGGCGGGCTCGCTGAACGGCGGATCGGGTGGCGGCGCCCGGGGAAACCTGCAGACCAACACCAGCTGGAGCCCGTATAAGGAGAAAAACGTTGGTTATCGCGGTGAGTTCTTCATCGATCCCGACACCGGAATCATAGTCCGGATGAACACCATCGACGAACAAAAGAGCTCCGACATGGTCCACCAGCTCGACACCCGCATCGACTACGCCCCCGTCGTCGTCGGCGGCAAACCCCTGATCCTGCCCATTCGCAGCATCATGGTCACTGAGGTTGTGCCTAACGGCGAAGCCGGCGCGGGAGGCTTTTCCACCCGCACCACCCTCTTCACCTCGGAATTCAAGAACTACGCCCCCGGCAAGTGACCCTCTTAGCGTGTCAGGGGCCCGGGAACACCAGGCTCCTGACACGGGCAACCCGAGTCCTGTAACCCGAAACCTGTCCCCTGTGGGCTCGTGAAGCCCTAATCCCCGTCCAACCGTCTATTTACATTAGGACGTCCATCCAATGAATCGCTTTACTTCCATTTTTCTGGCCGTATTCCTTTTGGCCACTCCCGCCTGGGCCGCAAAACAAATCACCGTAGGCCAGCTTGAAGACCTCCTCCGTTCCATGCAGCGCGACAAGAAGTCCGACACAGACGTCGCCACCGCCCTCAAGCAGTTGGAGTTGTCGGAAGAGTTGACCCGCGAGCGCATGAATTCCCTCGTTCCCCTTGCTCCCGGTCCCTATTCCACTGAGCAGATTTACGTTCTGGAGGCGAGCAGCGCCGACCTGGTTCCCCCGCCCGCCGACCTACCATCCACTTCCCCGCCAGAGGCCGCCGCTCAGAAAGCCATCCTCGCCCGCGCCGCCGACTATGTCGCTCACGCCTACAATCAGCTCCCCCAGTTGGCCGCCAATCGCACTACGCTCCGCTTCCAGGACAACGTGGATGTTGTGGGCCAGAGCTCCGGAATTGTCGGCAGCGCCAGCGAAGTCGACACCTCATCGCCGGGATTCGTTCCCCGCGCCTATTTCCTCCACTACATCAATTCCACTGAAGCGCCGGTCGCATTCGACCGCGGCGCCGAAAAGCTTCCGCCTTCCGACCCGAGAATTCGCTGGGGCGCCAACAAAATGATCGCCCTCCAAACCCCTGACCCCAGCCTGGGAACGGTTTTCCAGGAAGCCGAGCAGTCCGGTTCCATCCAGTGGCTCCGCTGGGAGCTCATCAACGGAAAGCCCGCGGCCGTATTCACATTTTCCGTTCTCCGCAAGCGCTCCCACCTCGACGTCAAGGTCTGCTGCTTTCCCAAAATCGACCAGCAGGGCACCGCCCAGTTCTACACATCCACCACTGCTTCCGCGTTTGGCGGTGACCAGTCTACCGGTGCCGGCGGCGTTTCCGGTGATTGGCAAACCACCACCGACTGGCACGATTTCAACACCGTCACTCCCTATCATGGGGAACTCTTCATCGACCCCGTCACCGGCTTTGTGGTCCGCATGATCACCATGTCCGAATTCAAGCCCAGCGATTTTGTCCACCAGGTCGACACCCGCGTCGACTATGGCCCGGTGATGGCCGGCGCTCGGACCCTCATCCTCCCCGTCAAAGTCTTCGTCAACACCCTGGTGGTCCCCGGCGGCGACTCCGGCGCAGCCTTCTATACCACCCGCCGCACCCTCTTCATTTCCGAGTTCAACGGCTACCGCATCGCGGCAAATTGACTCTTGCCGATCCCGCTTGCCTCAGAGCAGCATCGCTGTCGATGAGGTGGTTCCCGGCGGCGATGCCGCAACCGTATCGCGTCGTGGCTTCGAGCACAAAGTGGCACAATACTGGCCCCGGTGGATGCTCTAACTTCCAGCGGGAAAAACGCAACTGAGGCGTTATCCTCATGCCATGCCGCACGAACTCTACGAGCACATGTTTCGCCTGCCGCTTCCCATCATTGAGAAGCTGCTCCGCCCGGTCATCGTTTACCTGGTTCTGGTCGTTCTTCTGCGCCTCTTCGGCAAGCGCGAGCTGGCGCAGCTCAATCCATTTGACCTCGTCGTTCTGCTCTCGCTCTCCAACACCGTGCAGAACGCCATCATCGGCGACGACAACTCCGTTACCGGCGGCGTCATCGGCGCCTTCGGCCTGCTCGCCATTAATTGGCTCGTGGTCCGCGCTCTCTATAGCTCGCCGCGCTTCACCCGCATGTTTGAGGGCAGCTCCACGGTTCTCGTCCGCAATGGCCAGATCGATCAGCGCACTCTGAACCGCGAGTCTCTCACCCGCGAGGAGCTGATGGACGTCATTCACCGCCAGGGATTCGACACTCTCGACAAAGTGGCCCGCTGCGAGCTTGAGCCCAACGGCGTGTTTTACGTCGAAGCGGTCGAACCTTCCTCGGCCGACAAGCACCATGCTGAGCTGCTGGCTCGCTTTGACTCGATGACCGCCGAAATGGCCGGCCTGCGCGCGCGCCTCGCGTCCCTGCCGGCGCAGAATTCGTGAGCTGGCCGGATCAATAGAGATTCCCCGCAACCTGCTCGGCAAGGAATCGGATTTCGGAGGTATCCGCACCTTCGGTTCCTGGCTGAGAACCCACGCTCACGCCAGGCGGCATCGTCATTCTCACAACAAACCATGCGTCACGCACGCGGCCTGCGATTACCTGCACCTGCTCGCCTTCCGCGCCGCCAACAGAACACAGCACCGCCTCGTTACCGATACCGGAGACGGATACTCCATTGGAACCACAGGGATGTGAGCCCGCTTTGCTGACCGCAATCTCAAGCGATCGCGGAGGAATGGTTTCAGCCTTGAAGCGGCAGGAGCCGCTCCAGTTCGAATCGGAATGAGCTGTGGCCGCTACTTCTGCGCCTAGCGCCTTGGCCGCAGTTCCTGCGTTGAGCCACGGGCAGGATTGCGTCGATTGCGCCGCCGCCGGAATGGAACAGGCGAAAATAATCAGGATCGCGGCGCGTGCCATCATGACTTCGCGCTTCCCTTTGGCCGCGCCGGTTGCAGGACTTCGCTTTTGAGGATCTTGCCACCTTCTTCCAGCACGTAAAGACGATTCGGTTCCAGATCGCGAAACTGGTCCATCTGGCCGCTCAACCAGCGCACCTGGACCAGATCGATCTTCTTGGCCTGATCCAGGCCGAAATGCATGCGCATGTCATTCTGCGAAAAGTAGCTCCCGCCGCTGCGCAACTCGTCGTTCTGGACCAGCGGCGCTTTCGCATCGTCCGAGGTCACGGCGGTAACGGTGATTTTGCTGCCGATTCCAGAGCGATTGGATTTGGTGCCGACCAGCTTGAACTTGATCCAGTTGCGGTTCCAGGTCGAATCGCAGCGGAGCAGTTGCGGCGTGGAATTGATGCAGTTCACCACAATGTCGATATCGCCGTCGTTGTCGTAGTCTCCAAAGGCGCAGCCGCGCGCAGGCATATTCTCCAGGATGCCGGGTCCGCCTCTGTCGGTTACGTCTTCAAAGCGCCCGTTGCGCAAATTGCGATAAAGATACTTGTGCTCGGCATATTTCAAGTCTTCCTTTGACAAGTCCACCTCGGGATAGACGTGGCCGTTGGACATGAGAATGTCCAACCAGCCATCGTTGTCCATGTCGAAAAAGCCGACGCCCCAGCCGAGCAGCCGCGTGTTCACCCCCAGACCGCCAGGATAGGTGCGGTCTTCAAAGTTGCCGTCGCCGAGATTGGTGTAGAGCGAGTCGGTATCGCCGGCGAAGTTGGTCTTGACGATGTCGAAGCGGCCGTCGTGCGTGTAGTCGCCGATGGAAACGCCCATGCCGGCTTGCGGCTTGGCCTCGGCGGAGAGCGCAGCCCCGGCTTCAATGGCGATATCGCGGAACGTACCGTCCTTCTGGTTCTGGTAGAGCGTGGCGGGCGCGGAATCGTTGGCCACGTAGATGTCGGGCCAGCCGTCTCCATCGAGATCGGAGGCTGCCACACTGAGGCCGTAGGTGCCGATGGCGGTCCACATGCCAGCCTTCTCGCTCACATCCGCAAACGTGCCGCCGCCCTGATTGTGATAAAGGATGTTTTTCCCGCCGGGAAGTCCCGGAGGCCCGCAGGCCACCAGAATGCCTTTGTAGGTGCAAGGACCGTCCTGGGGCAGCGGCGCCGTCTTCAAATCGAAATCAACATAGTTGGCGACGAAAAGATCCAGGTGCCCATCGCGATCGTAGTCAACGAATGTGCAGCCGGTGTTCCAGCGAATCTTCGGACCGGGCTGAATCAGGCCTGCCTGCTCGGTCACGTCGGTAAACTCGCCGTTGCCGTTATTCCGATAAAGAGCGTTCTGACCGTAATAGGTGACGAACAGATCGTCCCAGCCGTCGTTGTTGTAATCGCCCACGCAGCAGGCCTGTCCCCAACCGGTTTTATGTTCCAGGCCGGTGCCTATCGTAACGTCTGTAAATGTACCGTCCCGATTGTTTTTGAACAGCCGGCAATGCGGCTCCTGGCCTTTGGGGAATCCTTCGAGACGCCAGCCATTAACCATGAAGAGATCGACCCAGCCGTCCTGATCGTAGTCATAGAAAGCCAGGCCGCAGCCGGTGGTTTCAAGCAAGTACTTGTTGTGTTTCACGCCGCCATAAATGGTTACGTCGGTCAGTCCGGCCTGCGGAGCCACTTCAACAAAACTGACGCCGAGCGGCGTGCCTTCAATGGGCGACTTGGGGCCGCCTGTGGGCGGGGGCGCAGGCTTGGCATCGAACTCGCGCTCCTGGGGACCGACCTTTATGTGCTGCTGCTCCTGAATGGGCGAGGCCAGAGCGACAATGTCCGCAAACGACAAGACCAGCGCGGTGCGGCTGAGCGAACGAATGAAATGACGGCGGCTGAGACGACGACGGCTCAAAAGAAGATCCCTTCCTACGGTTGTGCTGCGGCGCGCTGCGCCGGCTGCGGCATCAGGGTGTGCACGTGCCAGGGCACGCTCTCGATGGAGATTTCAGGATGTTTGCGCAGGTAATCGAGCGAATAGGTGGGCGCGCCGGGGTCGATGCGTTTGATGGCGTACTGCGCCGCCTGTTCCGCGGCTTGCTTCTTGAGGCCTTTGCGCCGGTAAAGGATGGCCAGATTGTAGTGCGCGGCCAGATCGTCCGGATCGATGGCCTGCAGCGCCTTGAATTGTGCAATGGCCTCCTCGGCGCGATCCTGCTGGTAGTAAGAAATGCCGAGTTCGCGGCGCGCATCGCGACAGTCGGGATACTGCGCAATGACTTTTTCAAGGTCGGCTTCCTCGGCCGCGGTGTTGCGCGCGCGGCGCTCCACCAGCGCGAGATAGTAGAGGGCGCGTGCGTCGTCGGGATGCAGCATGAGAGCCATCTGCAACGGCGCGCGCGCGTCGTCGTACTTCTCCCAGTCGAGATAGTCGAGGCCTATGTTGATGAAGCCGTCCTTGTAGCCGGGATTGAGCTGGATCACACGCTCGAAGGCATCGAGCGCGTCCTGATGCTGCAACTCGTCCAGCAGCCCGATGCCCACGTTGTTCCAGCGCATCCAGTCGGGGTTATCGCTGGGCTGCGGGGGCTCCGGCACATTCTGTCCGATATTGAGCGTGCGCGTGCGCGAGGCAATTTCGACCACCGGATAGGCTGGGTGGTCGGGACCGAAGATGTTGTTCAGGTAGGACTGGCGCAGGTGTCGATAGTTGACGCGGGCAGAGAGAGTAACCGGGCCCTTGATGTTTTCCGGGAGCTCAAACCGATAACGCACCAGCGCCGAGCGGCCGGACTGGATGGTGTTGTCGTACGCCACGGAATGAATGGCCCACACCATGTGGTTATCCACAAAGTCTCCAACCACGTCAACGGGACGATTGGTAAAACTGTGCGCGCTGGGGTCCAGGCCGCCGTCAGGGCGCAGGAAGCCGCTGGAGTAGAGGACTGCGCCTCTGCCATCGGTGACGGTGAACTGGGTCCACGCTTCATAAAGGTCGCGGACCTCCGGGATGAGCGAGTGGCCAATGTTCTTGTTCTGGATCACGACCCAGGCTTCCACAGCGTGGCCAGCGGGCAAACTAAAGGGTATGGAGCCGAGCGGCGCAATCAGGCGTGGATTGTCACCTAACTTGAGACCAAAAATATCCACGTTGAGGAAATCCCCGCTGCGCAGAAACTCGATGGTCCTCTTCAGTTGCTCGTCATAGCCGTAGTAAAACGGCACAGCGGTGTTGCCCGCCAGCCAGCGATGCGACGCGAAGGTTCCGTTCTTCGCGCCGGGCTCGGGAAGCGTATTGGGCGCGCGCATCATGTGGCAGTCCTGGCAGGTCTTCGCGTCCGCCTGGTAGAAGGTCAGCGGATTCTGGTGCGAGAATTTCGAAGTCTGCCACTCGTCGTAAGTGGTAAATGCGCGAATCCACTTGTAGTCGTTCAGCATGGGCGGCAAGTTGGCCTTGTGACACGCGGCGCAGAAAGTCGCCGAGTGGAGGATCGGCTGCATCACTGCCTTGGAATGGCGATCGAGATGCGCGAGGATCTCCGAGTCAGGCACAATGCCGGGAATGCGGCGCCCCTGCTCGTCCACCATCACCGCGGGAACGGCCAGAACGAAGCCGCCGTTGCCCAGTTTTGAGTCCACGCTCTGGATGGAGTGACACACCGTGCAGGTAACGCCGTCCTGATCGAACGAGCGGTCGCCAGTGTAATGCGAGTCCAATGCGCCCGCGAGAACGCCAATAGGATTGTGGCAGCTATCGCAATGGCGCGCGAATTCCACGCCCTTGGTGCGAATAAGAATGTTCACGCTCTGGCGATAGAACGGCGTGCGGAAGGAGTTGGAGTGAAGGGCTTGGCGCCACTGGTGGTAAGCCTCCTTATGGCAATGCCCGCAGTAGCGCGCATCGGGAAACGCGCTGGGCGGAAGAAAGTCGTTGCCTTCGACCGCCGCATTGCCAGGGAGGGAAATGCTGTCCTTGGCGAAGGGAAAGCTATAGGATTTGCGAATCTGATCGGCGTAAGCCTTGCGGGCAGTCTGTTCCTCAGCCTGCGGGTCTTCGCCGGCATGCGTCGTGCGCAGGCAAAGCATGCAGGCCAAGATGAACAGCAGGAAGAAGGCGCAGATGGTCCGGGTCTGGCTCTTCAACACGCTTGCATTCCTCGGCAGCCAGATTCCGCGCACGACGGTCGGCTCTCCGGGTGCGGCCGATCTCTTGTTCGTGCGGGAACAATCCGTTGGGATTGGGGAACTCGAACTGCCATCAAAAGTATAGACGCGCGCAGGAACACTGTACAGCGACGTGGCCGGCGGCTATGGCGTAGAGCTGCCGGATTGGGCATCCAGCGCTCTTGCCTGGGCCCGCTCGGTTTCGGCTTCCCCGGTTTTGCCTTGCTTCGCCAGCGCATCGGCCAACTCGCGATGTGCTTCGGCGTACTTGGGATCGAATGTTACGGCGTTGCGGAATTCGACGATCGCATCATCGAGCTTCCCTGCAGTCAGCATTGACTTGCCGGAGTTGGTCGCCACTTCCGCGCGCTGGCGGTTCATGTGCGCGCGCATCAGGTCCGCCGCCACTTTGCGCTCTTGCGCAGCTTCCGCAGTTTTGCCCTGCTTGATCAGCACATTGGCCAGCAGGAGGTGCGGATCGGATTGCAAGGGAAGCTGCTCAACGGCGTTACGCAGCGCGGCGGCTGCCTCGGGCAGCTTGTCGAGCTTCAGATCGATGCTACCCAGCGTCGACCATCCATCCCCGTTCTGGCTGTGCAGCTTGAGCGACGCTTCGAGCTCCTTTGCGGCTTCGCCATAACGTGCTGTCTGATCGTAGAGGAGCCCAAGCACATACGGCGCTTCATAGCCTGAGGGGTCGAGCTTTTCCGCGGCATCGAGCTGAGGAATGGCGTCAGCGGCATCGTCCTCGAGCTTGTAGGCCACTCCAAGATCGTAATGCGCCTTGGCGGAATCGGGCGCAAGCGCGAGCGCGGCGCGCAGCTCCGTAACCGCGCTGGCCACCTGGTCTACCTGGATGTACGCGGCGGCCAGATCCTGGTGCGCAATGAGATTCTTCGGGTCGAGAGCGATGGCCCGTTGCAGGTACGGCAGCGCGTCCTGCGCGCGATGAAGCTGGCTCAACGCCAGGCCCAGGTTGACCAATGCGGCAGTTTTATTCGGCTCCGCCTGCACAACCCTCTTCAGCAGATCCGCGGCTTCTGAAACGCGGTCGGTGCGCTGGTACACCAGTGCCAGCGCGTACGCAGCCGTGGCGGAACCTTCATCGACATGGATTGCCTGCTCCAGGATGGGCTCGGCCTTGTCATCGTGTCCGGAATCAGCCAGCGCCTTGCCTGCCAGAACCGCAATCTGCGCATTGTTGGGCGCCAGTGCGGCAGCCTCGGTCCATTCTGAAACCGGATCGCCCTTCTGCTCCGCCTGAAGCACAAAGCCGAGGTGAAGGTGTGCCTCGGCAAAGTCGGGCTGCGCGCGCAGCGCTGCCTCGAATTCCTCCTCGGCGCGCGCCCAATCCTGCCGCTGCGCATAAAGCGATCCCAGATCGTCGTGGATCTGCGGGGATGCACCGGGCACAGCAGCAACCCGGCTCATGTGCGCGATAGCGCTCTCCGTGTGGCCGGCAGCAGCGAGCGATTTCGCATAAAGTACTTCCACGCCGGATGGCAGTGACGACCCGCGAGCCCTTGCCGCGGCTTCTGCCTTCGCGAACCATGGCAGTGCCTTGGCGTCCTCCCCAGATTCCGCATACGCGACCGCCAGATTGAGCTGGGCTGCATCGTCGCCAGGCTTAAGGCTCAAAGCCTTTTCCAATTCCCTGATGGCTGCGGGCCATTGGCCTTCACGGACCAGGACCGCACCGAGCGCGCTGTGCCCCAGCTCAACTTGCGGCTCCAGATGGACTACCGCTTCGAACCTCGCCTCCGCCGTCTTCAGATCGTTGCTGTTGAGCGCGGCTACGCCGGCGCGGTATTCGCTGTCGGCCTGCCGCAGTGTGCTCGACGGCTCCTGAGCGGCGTCCATCCCGCATGCTCCGCCCAAGCAGAGCAACATACAAATGCTGAGATAGTTTGACCGCATGGGGAAACCCAACGCAGTCATTGTATGACATGGCCGGTCCGGATTCTCTCAGTCAGCCGTTTTCAACGCGCGCCTTGATGTCTGCATACGCAGCCTCAATTAGCCGAGTGAGCGCCGCAGTGTCCGTGGCTGCTCCCGGTCGCAGCTTCGCGTGGCGCATTCGCTTGCCGCTGCCTTGCAGTAAACCAGCCGGATCGGGCAGCGCCGCGCCCTGAAAAAATCCCACATTCACGTGGGCTGTAAACACGTTGACGTAGGCGAAGGGCACATCCCCGAAACACGCGACGGGACAACCATCATGGAGGAGCTCGCGGACCTCGTCCCCGGAGCTCCGCATCACCTCAAACCAGCGTCGCGCGATGGCGCCCAATTCTCCTGGATGCACTTTCATCCACACGTCAATCGCGGAATCGCGTTTTTGAGCGCAATTCAGCCGGAACAACTCCGCCGTTATTCCATTACCCGTATCCACCATCCCGACCCCACAAAAGACAGCCCAAGTTAAATCCAAAACGAAACTCAATGGATGCCAACCTGGTGATGAACGCTTTCGATCAGCTTGGCTGAGTCAAAGCCGATGCCATTCTTGAAGACAGTCTCAACGTTTTCCATGTCGGCGATATGCTTTGAAGGGTCGCCTTTGATGAGAACGATGTCGGCCTGCTTGCCGGCGGCAAGGGTGCCGATCTGGTCCTGGCGGCCCAGGAAAATCGCGCCGTTTTCGGTGCCGATCTGGATGGCCTGCTCAGGTGTAAAACCGGCCTCGACTAAAAGTTCGATCTCGCGCTGGTCGCCGTAGCCAGGAAGGGTGCAGCCATTGCCGGTGGGGTCAGGGCCGGCCAGAAGCAAGCCGCCGGCACGAGAAAAGGCGACCTCGAAGTCCATCTCCTTGCGAAAGAGCCCGGTGTAGGGCGAGTTGAGTGGGACGTGGGCGCGCGCTATGAGGTAGCTTTCCGCGGATTCGGGAGTCATGGCATCCAAAGTGCGCTGCTGGAGCTGCGGGCGGCCGGGGACCGAGCATTCGAAGACGGGCAGCGTGGACGTAACCGCAACGTGGTGGGAGATAAGGTCCTGAATGAGCTTGGTTACCTCAGGGCCGTTGACGTCGATGTTCTCCCATGAAGCGGCGCCGCGCGGCGGGCACTTGTCTGCCTCTTTGCCGGAGACGAACTCGGTATCGGTAAAAATGGGGCCATGCTCGAAGTCGTCAATCCCGAGAGAGATGGCTTCAGGCCAGGTGACGGAGCATAAGTGGCCGGTGAGCTTGAGATGGTGGGCGTGGGCGGCGTTGATAGCGGCCGCAAGCTCCGCGCGCGAAATGTGCATGTAGGCCTTGAAGGAGGTCATGCCTTCGGCGGCCCAGTAGTCGACCATGCGGGTAGCGTCATCGGGCCCGGTAAGCTCATGCATCTGGGCAAAGACGGTTGGCGCACCTTCAAGGTACGGAGCGGTGGCATCGAGCGCGGGCCCCGGCATCAGGCCGGCGTCGATGCGGTTCTTGACCATGAGGTCGGTGTAGGGCTCCAGGCTGCCGGTGGTGCGCATAGTGGTGACGCCAGCGGCCAGGTAGAGGCGAGGCGCGGTGTAGGGGATCTCCGCGACAAAGAGGCCGGGCTCAGGGATGTGTCCGTTCACGATTTGAAACGACGCCGAATCGGTGTAGTAGAGATGGTCGTGCATGCCCACAAGGCCAGGAACGACGGTGTAGCCGGGGCGGTCAAGGACCTGTGCGCCGGCGGGGATGGAGGCGGAGGCTGCCGGCCCGATGGACTCAATCTTGCCGTTGGCGACCACAACGGCCTGGTCGTCGCGGGCAGCCGCGCCGGTGCCGTCGATGACGCGGACGTGGTTGAGGACGAAGACGGGGGCGTGGACGGAGATGAGGTCGTCGAGCGGCCCTGGATTTGACTGGCCGGAGGCAAGCGTTGCGGCAAAAACGGCACATGCGAGAAGCAAAGCGACAAGGGGAAGCTGGCGCATGGTGGTAAGCATACGAGCGGGAAACGCCGAGGGGAAGCACTTTTGAAGGCATCTGGCCTTTCCGGGATGGATTGGGCCGATCGCGACGGGGAGGGTGGTGTTTGGGTGGATGACGCGGAGGACGGTGGCGGCTTAGGGTGCGATAGATGCGGGCGGCGGGTCACGGGTGACGACGACCTCGGCTCCAATGCGTCTATATTCGTCGTAGACGAGGAACGGCTTACATGCGTATCCCGCATTCCGCACTTCCCCTCATCATGATTCCGGCGCTGGGAGCCGCGGCTGAGACGGCGCACAAGACCCAGGCGCAGCAGGACCACTTCAACGGTCCGGTAAAGTCGGTCTCCACTCAAGTGGAAATGACTCCGGTTCAATGGTCGCAGCCCAGCGGCCCCTCGCTGGTTATGCCAGTCTGGTGCAGGGACTGCCAATATGACCAGGATGGAATCAGAACCCGCGCCGGAGAGTTGCAGCCCGACGGCAGATTCTTCGGAGAGAACGTCGATATTGTGCGCGATGGCGATGGCCATGTTCTCGAACGCACGCGCACCAGCACGATGGATGGAAAGACTATCGAGCGAGACAAGTTTGGTCCATTCGGTCCTGTGGAGGAAACCTATTTCGCCGGAGACATCGTGCGCTCCACTAAGACCTACGACCATCTGGGGAATCTCGCAGAGTGGGATTGCTTCGATGCCAATGGCCAGGAGGTTTCGCGCTCAGTTCTTCGCACCAATCCGGACGGCCAGTGGACCGAACGCGCGACATGGGGCAAGGATGGACAATTGGAGTATCGCGAAACTTACGATCCGGAAACCGACTTCCAGCGTTTTGAGAGCTACGATGACTCTGGTGCTGTCAAGGTGACATTCACCTTCTCGCACAACAAGGTGCAGTCGTTCTGGGAGGCGTCGGACGCACCAAACCAGTTCGGCCAATCCGTCACGGCGAACCTCGGCAACGGCAACTTCGACAGGTTTTCGTGCCGCAAGGATGGAACCTGCGACATCGCTCACGTTCATTACACCTATGCGGATTCCGCTCAACAGTTCCCCACCCGCGTGGAATGGCGCGACGCCTCAGGCACACTGCTCTATGCCACCTGGTGCGAGTACATATTCGACGAACAGCACAACTGGACCATGCGCACGGTCTGGGTTTTGTCGCCGGAGATTCCGGAGCGCACGCTTTACGAGACAGACACGCGCACGATCAGCTACTGGGCGAAGTAGCGGCGATTACTCCCACTCGATGGTGCCGGGCGGTTTTGACGTGACGTCGTAAACCACGCGGTTGATGCCGCGGACCTCGTTCACGATGCGGTTGGAGATGCGTTTGAGTACATCGTAGGGGAGTGGAGTCCAGTCGGCGGTCATGCCGTCTTCCGAGTGCACGGCGCGGATAGCGGCTGTATAGGCGTAGGTGCGCTGGTCGCCCATCACGCCGACACTCATCACGGGGAGCAGGACGGCAAAGCTCTGCCAGATCTTGGTATATAGGCCCGCGGACTTGATTTCGCTGACTACGATCTCGTCGGCTTCCTGGAGCAGGGCGACGCGGTCAGGTGTGACTTCGCCAAGGATTCGGACGGCGAGACCTGGGCCCGGAAACGGCTGGCGGCTCAGGATCTCCTCGGGCATGCCCATGTCGCGGCCGATGCGGCGAACCTCGTCCTTGAAGAGGTCGCGCAATGGCTCGATGAGCTTGAGCTTCATGGTCTCCGGCAGGCCCCCCACGTTGTGGTGGCTCTTGATGGTCTGACTTGGGCCCTTCACACTCGAGGACTCGATGACATCGGGGTAGAGCGTGCCCTGCACCAGCCAGTCGACACCGCCGGTCTCGCCCGCGATGCGCGCGGCTTCATCGTCAAAGACGGCGATGAATTCGTTGCCGATGATTTTGCGCTTCTTCTCGGGATCGGTGACGCCGGCGAGCTTGGAAAGAAAGCGCTGGCTGGCGTCGACAGCGACAAGATTGAGGCCAAGGCGGTCGCGGAGGTTCTTCTGGACGTTCTGGAACTCGTTTTTGCGCAGCACCCCGTTGTTGACGAAGACGCAGGTGAGCTGCGGACCGATAGCCTTGTGGACCAGCATGGCGGCAACCGAGGAATCGACGCCGCCTGAGAGTGCGCAAATCACGTGATCGCCGCCGACCTTTTGCCGAATCTGGACAACAGTGGTTTCAACAAAGTGGGCAGGCGTCCAATCGCCCCTGGCGCCGCAAATACTGAAAACGAAGTTGCGGATGAGATCGCGGCCGAGCGGGGTGTGATGGACCTCGGGATGGAACTGCACCGCCCAAATGCGGCGGTCGTTGTTGGCGATGCCGGCAAGCGCATTCACGCTGACCGCAGTGCGATGGAATCCAGTCGGAAGCTGTTCGGTTTCGTCGCCGTGGCTCATCCAGACCGCGAGAGTGGACGGCAGGCCGGCAAAGAGCGGATTGGCGGAGTCTTCAATGGTCACTTCGGCGTGGCCGTATTCGCGCTTGGTCCCGGGGCGGATCTTCCCGCCGAGGTGATGGACGATGAAGTGGAGACCATAGCAGACGCCGAGAGTGGGGAGGCCGAGCTCGAGCACCTTCGGGTCTGCCGGTGGCGCGTCGGAATCATAGACCGACGAAGGCCCGCCGGAGAGGATGAGGCCGATGGGCTCATAGCTCTGGATTTCGCCCAGTGGAGCGGTGCAGGGCAGGACCACGGAGAAGACGTTGAGCTCGCGGATGCGGCGCGCGATGAGCTGCGTATACTGCGAGCCGAAGTCGAGGATAACGATTGTCTGGGTGTCCACCTGACATTGTGGCAGGCGACGGATAGGGATGTAAAGACCGTCCGCTGAACGACATTTGACCAGGATGAGCTGGCGGCATCCGGAGCTGCCCACCGACCCTGTCTGGAGTCCATTTAACAAGTGAGTAGCAGCAACGCGATTTGAATTGACCCGCGAACAGAAGTGGGTTCTGATAGGGAGAACCATCCCTTTGCGCCCCGGTGATTCCGCGCGGAAGCGTGCAGGGCTCTTGTCTACACGAGACCGTCTCCCGGTGAAGACCTTGCCACGAGAACGCAAAGATCGGCCGACCGATGAGGCTCCCAGGCTGGTTTTGTCTGCGGCTCTGGTGTTAGTGGCGTTTCTCATCACAGAGTTTCCGGCTGTCCTTTATCACATAGAATTGTCTCCATTTCTGCTCTTCTATCCAGCGGTTCTCGCCGCAGCACTGTTCGGCGGCCTGAGGCCGGGGCTGCTGGCAACGACGCTGTCAACGGTAATGATCGGCCTATGGCTGCTGCCGCAATCAGGCAGCGGAAGAAACCAGAGTGTTTCCAACCTGGTGGGGCTCTGCGTGTTCTTTTTCGTCGGCGCGATCGCCAGTTTTGCCGCCGAACGCCGGCGCAAAGCAGACCGAAGCAGCTCACAACTCAAACAGGAACAGGCGCTGGAAGACACGCGCGCCAAGGTAGAGTCGACGCTGGAGAGCCTGGCGGATGCGGTAGCGATCGTAGAGGGTGGCAACGAACTGATCCATTTCAATCGCGCATTTGCCGCGGTGTATGGAGTTGACGATCGACGTGGCATACTGCTCGAGGAGTTGACCAAATACGGGGAGATTCTGACGGCGCAACGGGCGGAGGTCCCAAAGCAGATGCAGCCGTTGCGGCGGGCTCTGCGCGGCGATATCGGCGAGAACGTGGAGTATACGATCCGGCGAAAGGACACCGGCGAGACCAGAACCGCGAGCTCGAATTTTTCTCCCATCCGGGACAAGAATGGCGCAATCTGGGGAGCGGTGTGGACAACCCGGAATCTCGAGCCCGTGAAGCGGCTCGAGCATGAACTGAACACCAGTGAAAAGCGTTACCGGGCGCTCTTCGGGTTGAACTTCGACGCCCTGGTTATCGTGCAACGCGACGGCGGCCAGGTAAGGGATGTGAGCCACGCGTATTGCGAGATGATGGGATGCACCCCGGAAGAGGCTCTGGGCCGAAGCACAGCGGAACTGGGCATTTGGACGGATTCTAACGACGGCAAGGCATTGCTTGAATCCCTGGCTCGCGACGGCATCTGCCGCAATTTCCAGGCGCAACTGAAGCGAAAGAACGGTGAGGAGTTCCGCGCCGCGATGGCCGCTTCTGAGATCGAGATGAACGGCCAGGCATGCATCATTGTCGTGGTGCGGGATGTGTCCGAGATCCGGCGCGCGGAAGAGCAAATCGAAAACCTTGCCAATTTCGACCCCCTCACGGGGCTTCCCAACCGGCGCATGCTGGTCGAGCAGCTTCGAAAACCGCCGCGCAGTGTCCGTGCAGCCCGCTTGAACCGCAGCCTGCTGGCCGTGGATATTGACGGCTTCAAGAAGTTCAACGATATGCTCGGCTTTGCAGCAGGCGATCGCCTGCTGCAGATGATTGCACACCAGCTCGTCCAATCATTGCGCAAGGTGGACACAGTGACGCGTGTCAGCGGCGACGAGTTCATGGTGCTGGTCGAGGAAATGAGCGAAACGCGGGAAGCCGCGACCGTTGAAGCTGAGTGTGTCGCGAGGAAGATTCTCTCGGCGGTGGAACAACCCCTCAATATGGATGGGGTCGAGCGCTTTGTGACCTGCAG
>CAWBIG010000172.1:0-54635 GCA_963788435.1 uncultured Acidobacteriota bacterium
GTGAAGTCGCTGGAGGGGTTCGGGCTCACCGGGCACGATGCAGCGGCCATTGCCGCAGGCGCGGTGCTGCACTACGTGCGCACGACGCAGAAGAACGAGGCGCTGCACATCGACTCGCTGAAGTTCCAGGAGCACTCAGATGCGCTGGAGCTGGACCAGGTGACGGTACGCAACCTGGAGCTGGTGGAACCGCTGTTTGCCGGGCAGGATGACCGCGCGACGCTGTTCCACACCCTGGATGGGTGCCTGACTCCGATGGGCAAGCGGCTTCTGCGGGGGACAATTTTGCGGCCGCTGGTGAATCGCGATGCCATTGAAGCGCGCTACGAGGCGGTGGCCGAAGCAACAGGCGACCTGATGCGGAGAGAGGAGATCCGGCGGGCGTTTAGCGGGATTCTCGATCTGGAGCGGCTGCTGGCGCGGTTGAGCCTGGACTCGGCCGGTCCGCGTGATGTGAGGGCGCTGGCGAGCAGTTTGGCGCGGCTGCCGGGATTGCGCGCTGCGCTTGACGCGATGCGCGCGCCGCAGTGGCGCGAGGTTGCCGCGCGGATGGACACGCTGGTGGATGTGACGGCGAGAGTGGCGACGACGCTGGTGGCCGAGCCTCCACTGACGATGGTTGACGGCGGGGCGATTGCCGCGGGCGTGGATGCGGAGCTGGACGAGCTGCGGACGATTTCGACTACCGGACGGCAGGCGATTGCTGCCATCGAGGAGCGCGAGCGGCAGCGGACCGGGATCGGATCGCTGAAGGTGCGGTTACAACTCGGTGTTCGGGTATTACATCGAGATCACGAAGGCGAACATGGCGCTGGCTCCGGCGGATTACGAGCGCAAGCAGACGCTGGTGAATGCGGAGCGGTTTACCACGCCGGAGCTGAAGGAGTACGACGTCAAGATTCTGACCGCGCACGACCGGTGCCATCGAGATTGAAAAGCGAATTTTTGCCGAGCTGCGGCGGTTTGTGTTGGAGGCTGCGGGGCGGATCCGGCGGGCAGCATGGCGGTCGCCGAAGGCGGACATGCTGGCATGCTTTGCGCATCTGGCGGCGGCGCGGCGATACGTGCGGCCGAAGCTGGACGAAGAGCCGGTGCTGGAGGCAGTAGCGGCGCGGCATCCGGTGATCGAGCAATGGATGGAGGAGACGCGCGAAGGGCGATTCATCGCCAACGACCTCTTTCTGAGCGCGGGCGAGGACGGGCCGAGCCTGCTGCTGATTACCGGGCCTAACATGGGCGGCAAGAGCACTTATCTGCGGCACGGCGGCGATGCTGGTGCTGATGGCGCAGATGGGGAGCTTTGTGCCGGCAGACAGCTTGCGGCTGGGATTGGCGGACCGCATTTACACGCGCATCGGCGCCAGCGACAACGTGGCGCGGGGGCGGTCGACGTTCATGGTGGAGATGACGGAGACGGCGACGATTTTGAACACGGCGTCGCGGCAGTCGCTGATTTTGCTGGACGAGATGGGGCGTGGAACGGCGACGTTCGACGGGCTGAGTCTGGCGTGGGCGACGGTGGAGTATCTGCACGCGGAGACGGGCGCGCGCACGCTGTTTGCGACGCACTATCACGAGCTGACCATGCTGGCGGAGAAATTGCCGCGGGTGCGCAATCTGCGCGTGGGCGTGAAGGAAGGCGCGGGCGGAATTGTGTTTCTGCATACCATTGAGCCGGGCGCGGCGAGCAAGAGCTACGGCATCGAAGTGGCCAAGCTGGCGGGGCTGCCGCCGGCGGTGATTGAGCGGGCGCGAGCATGTGCTGCGGCAGCACGAGAAGCAGGAGCGGCAGAGCGTGCAGGTGGAGACGGAACCGGAGCCGATGCAGATGACGATCTTCACGCCGTTGTCGCAGAGGATTGTGGACCGGATTGAGGAAGTGGACGTGAACGCGCTGACGCCGCTGCAGGCGCTGAATCTGCTGGAGGAGTTGAAGCAGGAGTTGAAGCGGAGTTAGCGGAGTTGGTATCTCAAGGTTGCGCATTAGCAGGCGGGGCGGTATTAGCTCTTAGCTTTTGGCTGGACAGAAGCTGAGAAGTCGCTCAGGCTGACAGCAGCTAATGGCTAATTAGATGGGTTAGAGGGGAAGCGATGAGCGGGAGTTTGCGGCGGGCGGCGGGAAGTTTGCTGGTGGTGGGGCTGGGCGGCACGGAGCTGACTGGCCTGGAGCGCGCCTGGCTCCGGCTGGTGCGGCCCGGCGGTGTAATTCTTTTCCGGCGCAACATTGTGGATGCGGAGCAGACGCGGGCGTTGCTGGATGAAGCGACAGGGCTGGGCGCGTTGCATGCGGTGCGCTGCGTGGACGTGGAAGGCGGGACGGTGAACCGGCTGCGGGATGCGCTGGCGCCGATGCCTTCGGCGCAGGCGGTGTGTGGGGCTTCGCCTCCCCGTTCCCCAAGTGCGAGAGACCGGGGGCACCCGGGGGGGGAGTGGCGCGGAGGGATGCGCATTCCCCGGAGAGCGAGGGACAGGGGGCACCCGATGAGTCGGCCTTACCAATCCCAAAAGTTCAAAAGAGCGCGTGGACCACGACAACGACGAAGGTGGCGAAGGGTCTCTGGCGCGGAAGCATGGCGAGCTGGTGGCGCGGGCGGTAAAGGCATTCGGGTTCAATACCACGCTGGCGCCGGTAGTGGATCTGGTGCTGCCGGAGTCGGTGGAAGTGATGGGGACGCGCGCGCCCGCTGCGGACCCCGAGCAGGTGACTGAGTTTGCGCGGGAGTTTCTTGCGCGGGCTGGTGGCGCAGGGCGTGGCCGGATGCGGGAAGCATTTTCCGGGACTCGGCGGCGCGGAGGGCGATACACATTTTGTGATGCCGGCGATCGACCGAACCTGGAAACAGATTTGGGAAGAGGACCTGGCGCCGTATCGCGCGCTGCATGCGGCGATGCCGATGATCATGACCAATCATGCGGCGTTTCCGGAGACGCGGGGCGGCATGACGCCGGCGAGCGCGTCGCGGTTCTGGATCACGAAGGTGCTGCGGGAGCGGATCGGGTACAGGGGGATCATTCTTTCCGACGATCTGGAGATGGGCGGGATTCTGAAGTTTCTTACGGTGGAAGAGGCAGCGGTGGAGGCGGTGCGGGTAGGCACCGATTTGCTGGAGATCTGCCATAGTGCGGAGCTGATCCTGCGCAGTTTTGAGGCGCTGATCAGCGAGGCGGAGCGGTCGGCGGCGTTCCGAAAGCTGCTGGTGGAGCGGGCGCGGAGCTGCGAACGCAAGCGGGCGCGGCTCTATGGGGCGGAGTGGCGAGGGCGCTGACAGCGAAGCAACTGGAGAAGCTGAGGGACGAGATCGGGCGGTTCCGCGAGCAGGTTGCGGCGATCGCGAGCGCACAGGAAGTGGAGGCGCGGGCAACTTCGCCGGCGGAGCGGACATGACGGTGAAGGCGATGGGCGCGCGTCAGTCGCGGCCCCGTACGAGAAAGGGATGGAGGGGCAGAGGTGGCGGAGCGGATATGACGGAGCGGGCGATGACGGTGGCCGGAGTGATGAGCGGGACTTCGGCGGATGGGATCGATGTGGCGCTGGTGCGGATCGGGGAAGCGTCCCACGCCGAACCAAAAAGGCGAAGGACCCGGAGACCTCGAGTTCGACAGGCCGAAGCTGACGCTGCTGGCGCATGAGGCGTTTCCTTACCCTGCTGGGCTGCGGCGGGCGGTGCTGGCGGCGATGAATGCGGAGCGGACTTCAACGGCGGAGCTGGCGCGGCTGAACTGGCGGCTGGGGATGGAGTATGCGCGGGCGGTGCGGGAGGCGGCGGAAAAGCACGGCGCGAAGGTGGAGTTGATCGGGTGCCACGGGCAGACGCTGTATCACCAGGGGATGGCGGCGGCGTATGCAGGGCGGAGTTTCGCGTGCACGTGGCAGGCGGGCGAGCCGGCGCTGCTGGCGGCGGAGATGGGCGTGCCGGTGGTGGGGAATTTTCGGCCGGCGGATATGGCGGCGGGCGGGCAGGGCGCGCCGCTGGTGCCGCTGCTGGACTATGTGCTGTTTGCCGATGGCGAGTGCGGGCGGGTGCTGCAGAACATTGGCGGGATTGCGAATTTGACGGCGATTCCGGCGGGCGCGGGGCCGGAGGGGGTGGTGGCGTTCGATACCGGGCCGGGGAACATGGTGATGGACTGGCTGGCGGGGGAGCTGCTGGGCAAGCGGTTCGATCGCGATGGAAGTGCGGCGGCGCGGGGCGCGGTGATCGCGGAGGTGGTGGCGAAGGAGTTGCGGAATCCGTACTACAGGCTGCAGCCGCCGAAGAGCGCGGGGCGGGAGGAGTTTGGCGCGGAGTATGCGGTGCGGTTTTTGAAGGAGTGCCGGCGATACAGCACGAAGGCGGAGGACGCGCTGGCTACGGCTACGGCGCTGACGGCTTCGACCATCGGGCAGAGTTACGTGCGGTTTGTGGCGCCTGGGATGAAGAAGCGGGCAGGTTGATTACATTGTTTCCGGCGGCGGGGCGCGGAATGGCTGATGACGATGCTGCGCATGTGGCTGGAGCCGCTGGGATGCGCGGTGGGGGAGATTGGCGAGTTCGGCATTCCGGCGGAGGCCAAGGAGGCGGTGGCGTTTGCGCTGCTGGCGTGGATGACGTGGAACCGCAAGGCGGGGAATGTGCCCGCGGCGACGGGGGCGCGGTGGGCGGTGGTGCTGGGGTCGGTGACGCATGGGTAGTTTGT
The DNA here is from genome assembly GCA_963788435.1 of uncultured Acidobacteriota bacterium. Lineage (GTDB taxonomy): Bacteria > Acidobacteriota > Terriglobia > Terriglobales > Acidobacteriaceae > Telmatobacter. Next base: position 4,678 of record CAWBIG010000172.1, read on the forward strand.
GCGCGGACGCCCACCCATCGCGCGATAGACAGCGCGATGGATGGGGCACAGCCCTTTCCGATGGAGATGCAGGTCCTTCGACGCGAGCGTTCCCTGCGGGAACGCTGCCCAGGATGACGGCCTGTTTGAGGCTTAAGCGCGGCTTAAGGAATGAACCCCCTGGTTGCGCCGAAGTCATTGAATCCGCAGGTAGTTTTGGTAAATGGTACGTTCGCCGCCGAGGCCGAGGCAAACGTCGTCCTTTTGCCGCCATCAATCGTCTACCGGAATGACGACGGCTTTTCCCCCAAGGTCAAGCTCGGTAAGAGGAACGATGAGCCATTAAAGAAGACTGGAAGCCCGTGGATGAGGATTTGGTGGCTGGCGGCACTGGCCATCGTGGTTCCGGCCATGGCATTGGCGCAGGCGCCGCGGTTTATCGGTTCGGTCACGGCGATCAGTGGAAACAACCTGACGGTGAAGACCGACGCGGGCGAAGAGAAGCAGGTGACGTGCGGACGGGCCAGCATCAAACGCGTGGAGCCAGCCAGAAGCTGAGCGAGGCCGCGGCGATCGAAGTGACAGGCCTGGCGGTGGGCGACCGGGTGCTGGTGCAACTGGATCCCAATGCCTCCACCCGCAGGCCCGCTATTGTGGCCATGAAGAAGGCCGACGTAGCGCAGAAACAGGCGCAGGAACAGCAGGCCTGGCAGAGCGGCGTGGCGGGATTGGTGAAGACGCGGATGCAGCCAGCGGCCGATTGTTTTCTACCGGCGCAGGCCCGTTGGCGAAGACCGTAACGGTCAAAACGACTCAATCGACCGCTTTACTACGTTACAGCTTGGATCGGTTCGCTTTGCGGACGCAAAGCCGGGGCCCTTCTACGTACTAAAGCCTGGGGACGCAGGCCTGCGGGTACGCGGGACTAAGAACGGGGCCAAATTGCCGCGGACGCGGTGGTGTCCGGCAACTTTCGCAACTTCGCAGGGCTGATTACGCAGGTGGACCCTGCCCAACTCGAGCCGATTACGGTGAAGGACCTGATCACCAAGAAGTGGGTCACGCATCCACGTCGGCGAACGTGCAGATGCGGCCGACGCCCACATGGTGCAGATGCTTGCCATGGTGCTGAAGGGGAACACGGCCCATACGCAGGGTTGCAGTGCCAGCCGGAAACGGTGGGGGCCTCCTGGCCACCGGGACCGCCAGGACGGCCTTGTCCACCGGCCCCGCCGCTCTGTCCGCGCGATTGGCCGCCGCCCGCGGGCGGTCCGCCCGCCGGGGATCCACCACCGTTTCCGCTGCGCGCTGCAACCATCCCCCCGGGCATGTTCCCCTTCAGCACCATGGCAAGCATCTGCGCCATGCGGTCTGACAGTCGCCGCATCTGCACGTCCGCCGCCACGTGGATCGTAACCGGCTTCTTGGTGATCAGGTCCTTCACCGTAATCGTCGAGTTGGCAGGGTCCACCTGCGTAATCAGCCCTGCGACATTGCGAAAGGTGCCGGACACCACCGCGTCCGCGGCAATTTGGCTGCCATCGGCGTTCTTAGTCCCGCGTACTCGCAGCTGGTCCCCAGGCTTGATTGCGTCAAAGGGCCCCGGCTTTGCGTCCGCAAAGCGAACCGAGTCCGGACTGTAACGTAGTAAAGCGGTCGATTGAGTCGTTTTGACCGTTACGGTCTTCGCCAACGGGCCTGCGCCGGTAGTCAAAACAATGGTGCCGCTGGCTGCATCCGCGCTCTTCACCAATCCCGCCACGCCGCTCTGCCAGGCCTGCTGTTCCTGCGCCTGTTTCTGCGCTACGTCGGCCTTCTTCATGGCCACAATCAGCGCGGCCTGCGGCGTGGAGGCATTGGGATCCAGTTGCACCAGCACCCGGTCGCCCACCGCCAGGTCGGTCACTTTGATCGCCGCGGCCTCGCTCAGCTTCTGGCCTGGCTCCACGCGCTTGATGCTGGCCCCGTCGGGCACCGTCACCTGCTTCTCTTCGCCCGCGTCGGTCTTCACCGTCAGGTTGTTTCCACTGATCGCCGTGACCGAACCGATAAACCGCGGCGCCTGCGCCAATGCCATGGCCGGAACCACGATGGCCAGTGCCGCCAGCCACCAAATCCTCATCCACGGGCTTCCAGTCTTCTTCATATGCGTCATCGTTCCTCTTACCGAGCTTGACCTTGGGGGGAAAAAGCCGTCGTCATTCCGGTAGACGATTGATGGCGGCAAAAGGACGACGTTTGCCTCGGCCTCGGGGGCGAACGTACCATTTACCAAAACTACCTGCGGATTCAATGACTTCGGCGCAACCGGGGGGTTCATTCCTTAAGCCGCGCTTAAGCCTGCAAACAGGCCGTCATCCTGAGCAAGCGTTCCCGCAGGGAACGCGCGTCGAAGGACCTGCATCTCCATCGCAAAGGGCTGTGCCCCATCCATCGCGCTGTCCTATCGCGCGATGGGTGGGCGTCCGCGCGCAACTTACACATGCGTCACCGACCCCAGCACCACCGCGCGCCCCGCTCCCGTCGCCGCGGGCACATTCCCCGCCTTGCGATTCCACGTCATCCACGCCAGCAGCGCAAACGCCGCCGCCTCCTTGGCCTCCTCCGGCAACCCGAATTCTGCAGTCGTCGCCAGCGTGCATCCCAGCGGCTCCAGCCGCTCGCGCAGCATCCCCATCAGCCAAGAGTTGCGTGCGCCACCGCCCGACACAATATAGTCCACCGCGCGGTTCTTCATGCCCGTCGCAACAAACCGCGCATAGCTCCGCACAATCGTCTCCGCCGTCAACGCCGCCGCCGTCGCCAGTGCGTCCTCGGCCCTCGCGCTGAACCGCCCACACTCCATCAAAAACCGCTCCGCGTACTCCGCCCCAAACTCCTCGCGCCCCGCGGACTTCGGCGGCTTCAGCTTGTAATACGGACTGCGCAGCTCCTTCGCCACCACCTCCGCAATCACGCGTCCCCGCGCCGCCACTCTTCCATCGCGATCGAACTTCTTGCCCAGCAACTCCCCCGCCAGCCAGTCCATCACCATGTTCCCCGGCCCGGTGTCGAACGCCACCACCGCCCCCGGCCCAGCGCCTGCCGGAATCGACGTCAAGTTCGCAATGCCGCCGATGTTCTGCAGCACTCGTCCGCGTTCGCGATCGGCAAACAGCACGTAATCCAGCAGCGGCACCAGCGGCGCGCCCTGCCCGCCCGCCGCCATATCTGCTGCCCGAAAATTCGACACCACCGGCACGCCCATCTCCGCCGCCAGCAGCGCCGGCTCACCCGCCTGCCATGTGCACGCGAAGCTCCGCCCCGCATACGCCGCCGTCTTCCCCTGGTGATACATCGTCTGTCCGTGGCACCCGATCAACTCCACCTTCGCGCCGTGCTTTTCCGCCGCCTCCCGCACTGCCCGCGCGTACTCCAACCCCAGCCGCCAGTTCAGCCGCGCAAGCTCCGCAGTTGAAGTCCGTTCCGCATTCATCGCCGCCAGCACCGCGCGCCGCAGCGCAGCAGGGTAGGGAAACCCCTCATGCGCTAGCAGCCTCAGCGTCGGCCTCTCGAACTCGGGGTGCTCCCGGTCCCTCGCCTTTGGGGACCGGCGATGGGACGCTTCCCCGATCCGCACCAGAGCCACGTCAATCCCATCCGCCGAAGTCCCGCTCATCACCCCGGCAACCGTTATCGCCTTCTCCGTCATGTCCGCTCCGCCAAGATTCGGGTGCCCCCGGTCCATCGCCTTTGGGGACCGGGGCCGCAAGCTGACACGCACCACATCGCGCTCGCCCTCATGTCCGCTCCGCCGGCGAAGTAGCCCGCGCCTCCACTTCCTGCGCCGTCCCGATCGCCGCCACCTGCTCGCGGAACTGCCCAATCTCGTCTCTCAGCTTTTCCATCTGCTTCGTCGTCAGCGCTCTCGCCACGCCGCCCGAATACAGGCGAGCCCGCTTGCGCTCGCAACTTCGCGCCCGCTCCAGCAGCAGCTTTCGGAACGCCGCCGACCGCTCCGCCTCCGCGATCAGCGCCTCGTAGCTGCGCAGGATCAGCTCCGCGCTATGGCAAATCTCCAGCAAATCGGTGCCTACGCGCACCGCCTCCACCGCGGCCTCTTCCACGGAAAGAAACTTGAGAATCCCACCCATCTCCAGATCGTCGGAAAGCACGATTCCCCTGTACCCGATCCGCTCCCGCAGCACCTTCGTGATCCAGAACCGGGACGCACTCGCCGGCGTCATGCCGCCCCTGGTCTCCGGAAACGCCGCATGATTGGTCATGATCATCGGCATCGCCGCATGCAGCGCGCGATACGGTGCCAGGTCCTCTTCCCAAATCTGTCTCCACGTCCGGTCAATCGCCGGCATTACAAAATGGGTATCGCCCTCGGCGCCGCCCAGCCCCGGAAAATGTTTTCCGCATCCGGCCACGCCCTGCGCCGCCAGCCCGGCAAGAAACTCCAGCGCAAACTCCGTCACCTGCTCTGGGTCCGCTGCTGGCGCGCGCGCCCCCATCACTTCAACCGACTCCGGCAGCACCAAATCCACCACCGGCGCCAGCGTCGTATTAAATCCGAACGCCATCACCGCCCGCGCCACCAGCTCCCCATGCTTCCGCGCCAACGACACCTTCGTCCGGACCTTCGTCGTCTGTGCACCATCCACGCGCGTCTTTTGCGCATGGGTGGGATTGGTCAAGGCCGACCCATCGGGTGCCCCCGGTCCCTCGCTCTTGGGGACCGGGGAAAGGCGCATCCCGTCCGCGCCACTCACCGCCGGATGCCCCCGGTCTCTCGCACTTGGGGACCGGGGAGGGGAAGCCCCGCAAACCGCCTGTGCTGAAGGCATCGGAGCCAGCGCGTCCCGCAGCCGGTTCACCGTCCCGCCTTCCACATCCACGCAGCGCACTGCATGCGCCGCGCCCAGCCCGGTGGCTTCCTCAAGCAGCAAGCGCGTCTGCTCCGCGTCCACAATGTTGCGCCGGAACAGGATTACGCCTCCGGGCCGCACCAGCCGTAGCCAGGCGCGCTCCAGGCCGGTGAGCTCCGTGCCGCCCAGCCCCACCACCAGCAAACTTCCCGCCGCCCGCCGCAAACTCACGCTCATCGCTTCCCCCGGTGCCCCATTTAATTTGCAATAGAAACGCTGCCGTCATCCTGAGCGGAGTTCGCCGCGTTTTGTGCGGCAAACGCAGGACCTGCATTCCGCCCCGCCTGCGGATGCGGCAACCTTGAGACACCAACAACCGGAACTAACTCCGCTTCAACTCCTGCTTCAACTCCTCCAGCAAATTCAGCGCCTGCAGCGGCGTCAGCGCGTTTACATCCACCTCTTCAATCCGGTCCACAATCCGCTGCGACAACGGAGTGAAGATCGCCATCTGCATTGGCTCCGGTTCCGTCTCCACGTTTACACTCTGCCGCTCCTGCTTCTCATGCTGCCGCAGCACGTGCCGCGCCCGCTCAATTACCGCCGGCGGCAGCCCCGCCAGCTTGGCCACTTCAATCCCATAGCTCTTGCTCGCCGCGCCCGGCTCAATCGTATGCAGAAATACAATGCCTCCCGCGCCTTCTTTCACGCCCACGCGCAAATTGCGCACCCGCGGCAACTTCTCCGCCAGCATGGTCAGCTCGTGGTAGTGCGTGGCAAACAGCGTCCGCGCCCCCGTCTCCGCGTGCAGATACTCCACCGTGGCCCACGCCAAACTCAGCCCGTCGAACGTCGCCGTTCCGCGCCCCATCTCGTCCAGCAAAATCAGCGATTGCCGCGACGCCGTGTTCAATATCGTCGCCGTCTCCGTCATCTCCACCATGAACGTCGAGCGCCCCCGCGCCACGTTGTCGCTGGCTCCAATTCGCGTGTAGATACGGTCCGCCAAACCCAGCCGCAAACTGTCCGCCGGCACAAAGCAACCCATCTGCGCCATCAGGACTAACATCGCCGCCGTGCGCAGATAAGTGCTCTTGCCCCCCATGTTAGGACCGGTTATAAGCAGCAGGCTCGGTCCGTTCTCGCCCGCGCTCAAAAAAATGTCGTTCGCGATGAACCGCCCCTCGCGCGTCTCCTCCATCCACTGCTCAATCACCGGATGCCGCGCCGCCACAGCCTCCAGTACCGGCTCTTCGTCCAGCTTCGGCCGCATATAGCGCCGCCCCGCCGCCAGGTGCGCAAAGCATGTCAGCAGATCCGACTCGGCAACTGCCATTGCCGCCTGCCGGATCCGCCCCGCCGCATCCAATACAAACCGCCGCAGCTCCGCGAAAATCCGCTTCTCAATCTCGATGGCACGGTCGTGCGCTGTCAAAATCTTGACTTCGTATTCTTTCAGCTCCGGTGTAGTAAACCGCTCCGCATTCACCAGCGTCTGCTTGCGCTCGTAGTCCGCCGGAGCCATCCCCAGGTTCGCCTTCGTAATCTCGATGTAATACCCGAATACCGAGTTGAACCGCACCTTCAGCGATCCGATCCCCGTCCTCTGCCGCTCGCGTTCCTCGATGGCGGCAATTTGCTGCCGTCCCGTAGTCGAGATCGTCCGCAGCTCGTCCAGCTCCGCGTCAACGCCCGCGGCAATCGCCCCGCCGTCAACCATCGTCAGTGGAGGCTCGACCACCAGCGTCGTCGCCACTCTCGCCGTCACATCCAGCAGCGTGCCCATCCGCGCGGCAACCTCGCGCCACTGCGGCGCGCGCATCGCGTCAAGCGCAGCGCGCAATCCCGGCACCCGCGCCAAACTGCTTGCCAGCGCCCGCACGTCGCGCGGCCCGGCGGAATCCAGGCTCAACCGCGCCAGCAGCCGCTCCAGATCGAGAATCCCGTTAAACGCCCGCCGGATCTCCTCTCTCCGCATCAGGTCGCCTGTTGCTTCGGCCACCGCCTCGTAGCGCGCTTCAATGGCCGCACGGTTCACCAGCGGCCGCAGAATCGTCGCCCGTAGTAGCCGTTTGCCCATAGGCGTCAGGCACGCGTCCAGAGTGTGGAACAGCGTTGCCCGGTCGTCCTGTCCCGCAAACAGCGGTTCCACCAGCTCCAGGTTGCGTACCGTCACCTGGTCCAGCTCCAGCGCGTCCGAGTGTTCCTGGAACTTCAGCGAGTCGATGTGCAGCGCCTCGTTCTTCTGCGTCGTGCGCACGTAGTGCAGCACCGCGCCTGCGGCGATAGCCGCTCCATCGTGCCCGGTGAGCCCAAACCCCTCAAGCGACTTCACCTTCAGTTGTCGCTCCACCAGCGGCGCGGCAAAATCGCGCGTCCACACCCAATCCTCCACCCGCGTCCGCGCCGCCACGCGCTCCAGCCCCGCGGGAATCTGGGCAGACGTCGGCAACAGCACCTCGCTCGCCCCCGCCATAAGAATCGCGTCCACAGCCTGCGCCCGCGCCGCAGGCCCGGCAAACTCCGCCGTCCGAAACTCCCCCGTCGATACATCCAGCAACGCCACCGCACAAAGAGCAAGAGAATGGGGGTAAGCACGAGAATGTGGGTGCCCCATCCTGGCGGCGTCTCTGTTTTTACCGCTAGGGTGGGATTCGACACCGCTGGAGCTCGTCGCGTCAGGTACGGGCTTCAGCCCGTACGTTTGGCTCCCCAAAACAGATTGGGCTTTAGCCCCAGCCTCATGCGCGCCCGCCTCAAAATACGCCGCCAGAAAATTGTTCTGCTCCTGCCCCAACGCCGCGTCCATCGCCGTCCCCGGCGACAGCACCCGGATCACCTCGCGCTTCACAATCTTCTTGGTGAGCTTTGGATCCTCCATCTGCTCGCAGATGGCGATGCGGAACCCGCGCCGCAAAAGCCGCGTCAAATACGATTCCACCGCGTGATACGGCACCCCGCACATCGGCACCTGCCGCTCCCGGTCCCTCGCCGTCAGCGTAAGCTGCAGCTCCCGGCTCGCGGTCACGGCATCGTCGTAGAACAGTTCGTAAAAATCTCCCATGCGGAAAAACAGCAGCGCATCGGGATTCTCCCGCTTGGCCGCCGTCCACTGCCGCATGAAAGGCGTTAGCTCAGAAGGCTTTTCAGCCGGCGCGTCCGCCGCGACGGGCAACGGAAGCAGCTCGGCCTGAACCTCCGGCTCCGCCAGCGCCTGCGGCTCAGATACGGATTGATCGTCTCGGATCACGCTGCTTCACAGACTATCGTGATCGCCGCCCGATGGGCACGCCGCCCGATCCGTCCGTCTCACGCCGGCTGAGCTTCTGGCCCCGCGCCGGTCTGTCCGGCGGATCAACATCCCTGCAACCCACCCCGGATCGTCTCATACGGGTGCAACAACTAACCCCGGATCGGCTCATCGTTTTTGTGATATCGATCACTTCGCGAGCATCCGCAAATCACCGGAACAGCTTCAGGTCGATCCCGTCCGCCATCGCCTTGTAACCCGCATCGTTCGGGTGCAGATGATCCCCGCAATCGTAAGCCGGATTGAACCGGTTGGGGTTCTGGGGGTCGCGCGTGATTTCATCGAAGTCGATGACGCCGTCAAACACCCCGCTGGTCCGGATCCACTGATTCACCGCCTCGCGTACCTGCTCCCCCTTGTCGCTGAAGTAACCAGCTCCACCGTAAGGAGTTAGCGTTGCGCCGTAGGCTTTCAGGCCATGCTCGTGCGCGGCTTCCACAATCTCTGTGTAAGCCAGCTCCATCTGCTCCGGCGTAAATGCGTCCTCGGGGCCCGCCGGGTGAGGGAACCGGCCAATGTCGTTAATCCCTTCCAGCACAACAACATACTTCGCGCCATCCTGGGCCAGCACATCGCGGTCCAGCCGCGCCAGCGCGCTCGGTCCATAACCGTCGAGGAGCACGCGGTTGCCGCCGATCCCCTGGTTCAGCACAGCCACATTCTCCAAGCCATGCTCCTGCTTCAACTTGGCGGCCAAAACGTCGGGCCAGCGGCTATTGGCGTTGGCCGTCGAGTGCGCCCCATCCGTGATCGAGTCGCCCAGCGCCAGAATCGCCCGCGACCCCTCCCTCGCCGGCACATCCACGCCGTCCAGGAAGTACCACGAGTGGATCACGGTGGGCGCGCTCAAGCTGGCTGCTCCGGTTAAGTTGCCGTCCAGCAAGTAGTTATCCTGGTCGGCAAAATCGTGAAAGGTCTCCGCGCCCATGATCTGCGCCGGCAAATAAAAGCTGATGTCAAGGTCGGACAGCGGCGCCACCGTCATGTCTACAGGGTCTGAGTATATCTCCGCGCCCGGCGGGATGCGCACGCTCGTCGCGCCGCCGAAAGTCAGGGGGTGGTCCGTGCCTGACGCAATCGCTCCATCCCCCGCGCTTACAGCCACATGCGCATCGCTCAGCGTCAGCGGATCGGCGCCGTAGGCGTTCGTGAACCGCACCCGCAACTGCGCGCCACCGTTTGAAATATGCACGATCTCCCGCAGCGTGGTGTTGGCAAACAGCTTTACACTCCAGCCGCCGTTGGTCGCCATCGGCGAAGTGGCCCACGTTCCCACCCACTTTGCATGGTCCTTTGTTTGCGCTCCGGCCACAGCCACAGCGGCCGCCAAAACCGCCAATCCGCATATCCTCTTCAACATCGCCCGCATCTCCAGTAAAGGTTGGTTAACTTGCGCGCAGCCGCGCACTTGAAGATCATAGGACCTTAGGCCAATGGGTCGATCCCTGCGTGATTTGGATCACAGTATACTGATCAGTTAGGTCTTAACGTAAACAACGGAATGGTTTTATTTTGGCTCAGAGTCGCGGCGGTGCTTTACGCGGGGGCGAGCATCGCGGTCTTTCCCGCCGTTCTGCATAACAAGGAACGCTGGAAGGCCATTTGCGTCCACCTCGGCGGGCTGGCGGTATTCTTCCACTTTGTCTCGGTGGTGGAAATGCTGGCGCTGGCGCACCGCTGGTTGCCGGTGGGCGTGCGCGAGGTCGAATCGCTCCTCGGTCTCGTCGTGGCGGGCCTTTTCTTCCTTGTCTGGTGGCTCTACGGGGCCATGTCGTTTGGCGTCTTTGCGCTGCCCATCACGTTCTTCATCGTCTTTATTCCGTCGCTGGGCATGCAGAAGTACGTTTTTCCGTCTTATGGCGTCCGCATGAGCTGGCTTGTTGCACACGTGCTTTCGCTCATGGCGGCTTATGCCGCGCTGGGATTCAGCATCCTGGCTTCCGGCCTCTACCTGATGAAGGAGCGGCGCATCAAGAGCAAGTTGAAGCCGAGCGAAACGTCGTGGTGGGCGTCGATGGACTGGCTGCCGCCGCTGGACACGCTGGAGCGCATCGCCCACGCCACGCTGCTGTTCGGCTTTCCCTGCATGACGGTGGGGCTGGTGATTGGCTCGGTGCTGGTGCAGGAGACGGACCTTGGCGCGGCCTACTTCCGCGATCCCAAGATCCTGGCTTCGTTTGTGATGTGGATTTCCTACGTGCTGCTGCTGGTGTGGCGCAGCCGCTCGGGCCTGCGCGGCCGCAAGGCCGCCTATCTCTCCGGCCTGGTGTTTCTGGTGATGCTTGCGGTTTGGGCGGCCAACACCTTCAGCCAGGTTCACAGGTACGGTGCCCCATGACGCTGACCGTGCTGGGTGTGAACCACAAGACCGCTCCCATCGAGCTGAGGGAGCGCATTGCCATCGGGCGTGACGAGCTGCCCGAGGTAACGCGCGCGCTGGCCAGTGTTCCCGGCGTGGCGGAATGCATGATCGTCTCCACCTGCAATCGCGTGGAGCTGATTGCGACGGTCGACTCCGACCAGACCGATCTCAGTTCATTTCTTTGCACCCAGTTCGGGCTGGATGCATCCAGTCCTCACCTCGCATATCTATCAGCACCGCGACAGGCAAGCAGTCAGCCATGTTTTCCGCGTCGCCTCCAGCCTTGACTCCATGGTGGTGGGCGAGCCGCAGATCCTGGGACAGGTGAAGGAAGCCTTTTCCGTAGCGCGAGCTGCGGGCACGGTCGGCTCCGAGCTCGAGCACCTGATGCAGAGCGCATTCTCCGCGGCCAAGCGCGTGCGCACGGAGACTGAGATCGGCTCCAGTTCTGTCTCCATCGCTTCGGTCGCGGTGGAACTGGCGCGAAAGATCTTTGGCTCGCTGAACGGACGTACGGTTTTTCTGGTGGGCGCGGGCAAGATGAGCGAACTGGCTGCGCGCCACCTGGTGCAGCAGGGCGCCGGAACTATCCTGGTGACCAACCGCACCATGGAGCGCGCCCGGCGCATGGCCGAGCCCTTCAACGGCCGCGTGATTCCCTTCGAGCAACTTTACGAGCACGCTGCCGAAGCCGATATCGTGATCACGTCCACCGGCGCGCCACATCATATCTTCCGCCCCGAGCATGGACGCGCCTTCCTGCAGGCCCGCAAGAACCGCCCCATGTTCTTCATTGACATTGCCGTTCCTCGCGACGTGGATCCGGCGGCCAATCAAGTTGAGGGCCTGTTTGTCTACGATATCGACGATCTGCAACAGGTGGCGGCGGCGCACATTGCGGAGCGCAACCGCTCCGCCGGCGATGCGGAAGCGCTGATCGGCGCAGAAGTTGAGCGTTTCGATGGGCGGCGGCGCGCGGTAAATGTGGCGCCGGCAATCGTGGCGCTCCAGCGTCAGGCAGAGGAGCTTCGTCAGACTGAGCTGCGGCGGATCCAGGCGCGCCTGGGACCGCTTACGCCGGAACAGGCCGCTGCGGTCGAAGCGCTCACTCGAGGACTCGTGAACAAATTGCTTCATCCGCCGATGCAGGCCTTGAAACAGGCCGCACGCGAGAACAACGCCGCGCGGGTAGGCGCACTGTGCGAAACGTGGTCGCTTCCATCCGTCTCCGCCGGTCCGGAGCCGGTGCCTGATCCCGCGCCGGCCCAGAGTCTGAATGAGGCTGCTGAGCCTCCGGCTATAGCGAATCTGGCAGGCCGGCGATGAACCTCCGTATTGGCAGCCGCGGATCGCAACTTGCCTTGTGGCAAGCCAATCACGTTGCGCATTTGCTGCGTGCTCAGGGCCATCAGGTTGAGATCGAGATCATCAAAACCACCGGCGACCGCCTTCAGGAGGTCACGTTTGCCCAGGTCGGCTCCAAGGGCATGTTCACCAAGGAGATTGAGGAGGCGCTGGCGGCCGGAGTGGTCGATCTCGCGGTTCATTCGCTGAAAGACTTGCCCACAGAACTGCCCGAGGGTTTCGCGCTGGCGGCTACACCGCCGCGGGTGGATCCGCGCGATGTTCTTGTCTCCGTCCATTACGCACGGCTGGCCGAGTTGCCCCAAGGGGCGCGTGTGGGCACCAGCAGCCAACGACGGCGCGCCCAACTCAAGGCGCTGCGGCCGGACATCCAGGCGGAGGAGTTTCGCGGCAACGTAGACACGCGCCTGCGCAAGCTTGGCGAGGGCCAGGTGGATGCGATTCTTCTGGCGGCTGCGGGACTCGACCGCCTGGGACGAACAGACTGGATCCGCGAACGGCTTGGCCCCGCCGAATTTTGTCCTGCCGCGGGCCAGGGATCTCTGGGGATCGAAACCCGCCGCGACGACACCCCTACTATTGATGCTCTCGCATTCCTTGACCATCCCGGCACGCGTTATGCGGTCACGGCGGAACGCGCCGCACTGGCGGCTTTGGGCGGCGGCTGCCAGGTGCCCATTGGCATTCACTGCCGGCCCAGGGCATCCGGGGATGCGATGGAAATCTTCGGCGTGGTCGCCGATCCCGCGACTGGGCAGGCGATCCGCATTCATCATCACGCACCGCGAGCGACGACCGACCCAGTCCTGCTGGGAGAGCATGCAGCCCATATGTTGCTGGAGTCGGGTGCAGGCTCGCTGCTGGCCGACGCCGCGAACGTGCCGCCGGCATCGGGGTGATCGAACTGCAGGGACCGGACTATCTCTGGCATTCTGAGCGGGTGCGCCAATCGTGCTCAGGGCGAGGAGTGCTGCCGATTGTCACCGCTGGTAGCAATTACGTTCTTTGGCGAGTGAGACTACCGGTAGAAACGCGACGTGCTGAAGGTACTGTGTTTTGGCGTAACTGTCTCATTTTGAGTCACATCGGAAAATAATTATCAAAAATCCACTGGAAAAGCCTTGCGGAATATGCAGTGACCGCTTACACTCATCTCAAGTTCGTCACCACTCAATCAGATCGCCTCATAGAGGCGACACTAGATGCTTCAAGCCGCGCTTGTGGATTGCAGATTTTGGGGAATTTCCCCCGTTTTTTTTGCGGCGGACGAGAAGAATTTGGCTTAGCCAGGGAACGGCCTTTGCTAAGTCGGCTAGGCGAAGCCATGTACTCTTTGGCCTTGCATTGAATGATAGCGCCCCGTCCACACGGGCGCCGGATGTTTCGATTTGCTGGGCTGCCGGCATCCGGCAGCAGTGCTGGAGAATCAGGATGGGCCACTTCCCGGCCGGTTTATCTAATTTAGTTCCCTCCGTTAGCTCGATATATCTAGGATCAGCCGGGGCGGAAGGCGCGCAGCAATGGTACGCGCTTTACACATTGCCACAGAACGAGAAGTCGGTTACGACTCACCTCGCGCTGAGGGAAATCGAATCCTACCTACCCACCTATCCGACCGTGCGGCGATGGAAAAACCGGCAGCAGGTCAGGCTGGACCTGCCGCTTTTTCCTTCGTACCTGTTTGTTCGAGTCGGCCGCATGGAGCGGGGCCGGGTTTTCGGCTGTCCGGGAGTCGTGCGAATGGTGGGCAACAGTCGAGGGCCAGTTCCCATTCCCGACGCGACAATCGAGTTTTTGCGCTCCGACTTATGTTCCGGAAAGGCGGAGCCGTACCGGGAGTTGGTGGTCGGGGAGCGAGTGCGCATCAAGGATGGCTCCATGCGCGGCGTGGAAGGCACCCTGACCCGGAAGAACGACAAGCTGCGCTTTATCCTAAGCGTGGAAATGATTCAGCGTTGTGTTGCAGTTGAAATTGATGCTTGCTTCCTGGAGCCTGTTCCGCGGATGCAAAGCGTCTGAACGCTGAGCAGAGATGAGTAATGTGACGGCCCCGCCATAAATTAAGCTAGCGCGCAGCCGGGGATCTTCGCGACCGGTACGCAGCCATCCGTTAAAAACATATTTGCACCACCTGACCCACTTGCGAGCGGTAGAAGCGGTCTGGTGGTTCGCGATGGATTCTCCCTCACGCTTTCTCCAATCCAAGACCCTGCTCCGGGACTGTCAGCGCAGCGCGCTTTGCTGTAAGCACTGCTGAGAGTTCCCGACAACGAGCAGCTACTAAATATGACCGGATCGATCAAGCACAAGGAACGGGATCATAAGATAGCCCACGCGGCGGCACGGCTATTCGCGCGCCAGGGCTATCACGGGACGAGTACGCGCGAGATCGCCCGCGTGGCTGGAATCAGCGAAAATACCTTGTTCCGGCACTTTGAAAGTAAAGAGAATCTGTTCTGGACGGCTCTCCGGTCGAGCCTGGCCGAATGGGAGTTGCACGCCGACTTGCTCAAAGACATCGAAGCCGACGCCGGTCCGGAGGTGGTTTTGCCGCGGTTCCTGGCCCAGGTAGTGGACGCGACGGTTCTCAATCCGGACCTGTTGCCGCTGATGGCAGTAGCCTTCCTTGAGAGGCGCTCGAAAGCAAGGGAGGTTTGCCGCGAATCGCTCAAGCCTATACTGGCGGCGGTCAATCGGTATCTTGCCGTGCATATTGATGAATGCAAGCTGAGAACGTTGGAACCGACGCTGATCACTGCCGCGATTGTTGCGACGGCATGGATGCATCCTATGCTCCTGGAACTCAATGATGGCAACGGAGCGCCTCACTCGACCAACCGGGACACAATACGTGCATTGAGCCGGTTTTGGATCGATGCGCTGGCCCCGGCGACAGACACGTGGTAAAAGACGATCGATCCGTTGGCAGTTACTGGAGCGAACTGGTGTCCTTTCCGTATCGCCGCTTGAGGCGGCTTCTTTGCCCCTTATTCATCCTGGCGACCCTGTCGGCTGCCCGGTTTGCACAAGGACAAGGGGCTGGCAGCAGGGTTGAATCCGGCGGTGTGGCTTCGGGTTGCGCAAGTTCCGCTGTGGGTTCTCCCTTCATTCCCGTGGATAGTTGGATCTATCCGGTAGTGTGGCGGCTCCATTCGCTGGGGTATGTCGGCAACGTGTTTCTCGGCGTTCGTCCGTGGACGCGGGCAAGTTTGAGTAACATGCTGGAAGATACTCAGGTCGAATTCGACGATGCCGAACCAGGGCCGCTCAAGGACGAAGCGCGGAAACTCTACGACGCACTGAAGCGCGAGTTGGCTCGCAAAACAGCCGTTACGTGCGTGGGGCACGTGGCCGAGGTGCATTTCGACTCTGCCTACACGACGGCTCAGGGAATTAGCGGAACACCATTGCGCGACAGCTTTCATCTCGGCTCGACGATTGTGAACGACTACGGCCGCCCTTATGAGAGCGGCTTCAACGAGTATTCCGGTGCAAGCGGGTACGCGCTTTTTGGTCCGTTTACGCTTTATTTGCGCGGCGAATTCCAGGACGCACCATCGGCAGCGGGCTATTCGGCCAGTCTGTATCAGACCCTGGCGGCAGGAGACTTGACAGTCAATCCAGCAACCAATCTGGCGTATAGCGGCCAGGCGACTATTCCCGGTGGGCCGATCGGCGTGATACCCCAAGGGCGGTTTCTCGAAGCGTATCTCTCGACCCAGATGGCGAACAATGTCATCTCTTTCGGGAAGGAGGACGAGTGGCTGGGCCCGGGCGAGGGCGCAAGCTTCGCTTACTCAAACAATGCTGAGAACCTTTATGCATTCCACATCAACCGGATTGAGCCGCTGCAGATTCCCCTGCTCTCACAGATTACGGGCCCCTTCCGCTATGAATTTCTAATTGGCGAGCTGGGCGGGCACACGCTGATGCCGAACCCGCTCTATACACCAGGATCGTCAACGCAGCCGAACGTGATCAGTCCGGGCAATCCCTGGCTCCATGTGGAGAAGATCAGTTTCAAGCCGACGCCCAACCTGGAGTTTGGGTTTGAGCGCACGGCATTTTTCGGGGGCGAGGGCCACGCCCCGGTAACTCTGCACACATTCCTCGAAAGCTTCTTCAGCACATCGTCTTCCACGGCGGCCGTGAAGGATTCCCGGAATGATCCAGGGGCACGATTTGGGGCGGCGGACTTCTCCTATCGAATTCCGTATCTGCGTAACTGGATCACGTTATACGCCGATGGAGAAGTTCACGACGACATATCGCCTACAGACGCGCCCCGCCGCGCGGCATGGCGCCCCGGTCTATATCTGGCCCGGGTACCGGGGTTGCCGAGACTCGATCTGCGCGTCGAGGCCGCAACAACCGATCCTCCAGTGTCAACCAGTAACCATGGCCAATTCATGTATTGGGAAGCTATTGAGCGCCAGGGGTACACAAACGAAGGGCAGCTTTTTGGGGACTGGATTGGGCGCGAGGACAAGGGCGGACAGGCGTGGATGACGTACCATCTAAGCGGGAACGAATGGATTCAGCTGTCGGCACGCACGCAAAAGGCTGCAAAGGATTTCATTCCGGGTGGCACGACGCTCGGCGATGTTGGCGTCGAGGTGGAAAAGCGGATCGAAAAGGATTTTGCCATCAGTGGGAGATTCACTGCGGAGCATTGGAAGGCGCCTGTGTACTTGCCTGGTGAGCAGACGGTCACGTCGACGAGAGTCCAGGTGACATGGTATCCACGGCGGAAGCTCGCTCTGCATTGATCCGATGATTGCTCTTGCCTGGGAGGCGCAACGAGGAAGCCTCCAATGCGCAACACGAAAGTGTGCCAGTGAATCTGGCGGCGGGGCCGGGAAGCAAGCGCCCTCTAACCCGCACATGCAGAAGTTCAGAGTGCTTTTGCAGATTTTCAAATCATTTTGGGTTTCAAATGTATCACAGGAGAAACGTGGCTATTCAGGAAACCAAGCTCTCGGCTGATAAGTCTCAGCGCCCTCGGTTCTGCAGGGTTCACCTTGCAATGATTCTTGCAATGGTACTGATTGCCGGAGTGATGCCGGCGAGGAGCAGCGCACAGGCAGGAGGCGGTGGAGATGATGACCAGAGCAGCGGGTCGGCTGCCGACTCGGTGCAATCCGGCAACGGTCAAACATCGTGCGGACCGGGTACAGGGATTCAATGCCCACAGGGCTCAAATGGTGCAGGAAACGCCGCCGCGGGCGGGCAGCTGACCTGGCAGAACGGATTCACGCAAGGGCAGAGACCGAACTCTGGGATGATTGGCCCACAGCCGGTAGGCAGAGCGAATGGCCCTCAAAGAACCATCCCGGCGGTAAAACCTGCCGTACCACAGCCGACGGAGCTTATGGGGAATCCGGATTTCCTCTCGGCCTGTCCAGCGATACCGATCCAGGCCGAGATGAATCCTATTGAGGACGAGAACACGATCCTAAACCCGAGCCAACGCTACCCGTACAACCAAGGTTATCCGTATATTTCCGCGGCGGAGGCCAATGCCATCGCCGCTGCCGGCACGAATCAACCTGACCAGAATCCTGCGGCGGAGCCCAATCCTCAAAATTCCGGGGAGGGACCCAATCCTACGATTACGCAGGACGCAACTCAAGTTTATCGTTTTTTCAATCCGGGAGATGTCCTTGGCGGGCCACAAGGAACTCAAGGGACCCCAGGGGCCCCAGGGGCCCAAGGGACCCAAGGGGTTCAACAACGATATATATTTTCAGCGGCGGAAGCGGACCGCATCCGGGCTGAAGCTGCCAGAGAACGCAACCTTTATTTCTATTCCAATTCCCCCGACGCCCCAAGACTCTATGGAGGCATACCCTATTGCGATCTCCCTTCGGTGCGGGATTTGAACCAAATGGTTCCGAATGGGTTCGGCGTCCCGCCCAAGCGTTTTGGGAGCGATGCTTTCTTCATCGGAGCGGGAAATGCCGACGAGTTACCGATGGACGTTCCGGTAGGACCGGACTATGTTCTTGGTCCAGGCGACAGCATCATGGTCAACATGTGGGGTGGGCAGTCGGCGCGCATTGAACAGGCGATCGATCGCCAGGGCCAGATCACCCTGCCCGAGGCAGGCGCCATCTCAGTGACGGGACTTACTATTGCCAGCGCCCAGAGAGCGATACAGTCGGCTCTCAACAGCCAGTTTCAAAGCGAACATGTAGAGCTCTCGCTGGGCCGGGTGCGGACCGTTCGCGTGTACGTCGTAGGCGATGTTCAACAACCGGGCGCATACGATTTGAGTGCGCTGTCAACTCCGTTGAACGCACTCTATCTGGCAGGTGGTCCAACATCTCGCGGATCTCTGCGGATCCTGCGCCAGTATCGGGGCGGCGATCTGGTGAAGGAGTTTGACCTATACGACTTCCTGCTGAAGGGACTTCGCGGCGATCCCGGCCGCCTGCAGCCTGGGGATACCATCCTGGTTCCACCCGCAGGGCCGCAAGTGACTGTAAGAGGGTATGTACGCCGTCCTGCCATCTACGAGTTACACGGAGAAACAACGCTCAACCAGGTGTTGGACCTCGCCGGAGGTCCCCTGGTTACAGCCAGCCTGAACGAGGTTCACATACGGCGCGTGGTAGCTCATGAGCACCGTGCAATGCTCGATCTTCAACTTCCGAGCGATCCCGCGGAACTGGTGAAAGCCTTGTCGTCCATCCAGGTGCATGATGAAGACGACGTTCTGATTTCACCAATCCTGCCCTACAACAAGCAGAAGGTTTACGTGGAAGGACATGTCTTTCGCCCCGGCTCCTATCCTTACAAGGAAGGGATGACAGTTGGCGATCTGGTGCGTTCCTATCAGGATGTGATGCCAGAGCCCTCAGACCACGTTGAATTGGTTCGCTTGAGGGCGCCTGACTTCCGGCCAGAGACACTTATCCTGAATTTGCCGGACATTCTCGCGGGAAATGACCCGACGCCATTGCAACCGTTCGACGTGGTGCGCATTTTTGGCCGCTACGAGATCGATGCTCCGATGGTGAAGATTTCGGGCCAGGTGCTTCGTCCTGGCCGATACCCAATGTCAAAGGGAATGACAGTGGCTGATCTTGTGCGCATGGCCGGCGGCTTCAAGCGTGGAGCGTATCGCAAGGAAGCCGATCTTTCGAGCTACACAATCGAGAACGGACAGCGAGTGCTGGTTAAGGACCATATCGTTCAAATCGAAGACGCGATGGGGGGAGATAAAGGCGCCAACATTGCCCTGGAACCGGGCGACGTGTTGGGCATTCGTGAGCTGACCGGATGGCAGGATATCGGGGCCTCGATCGCCGTTACCGGGGAAGTTGAATTTGCAGGCACATACGCTGTTGAGGAGGGAGAACGGCTGAGTTCGGTCTTGAAGCGCGCGGGAGGATTTCGTACGGACGCCTTCCCCGAGGGCGCGGTCCTGGATCGGGTAGATGTGCGCGAACTGGAGGAGAACAACCGCGACCAAATGATTCGGCGCATTGAGTCAGAGACACCGAGAATAAAGTCCGGCTCGGGCGAGACAATGCAGAGCCAGCAGGATACGCTGCAGGCCATGCGTCAGCAACAGCAGGAAGCAATCACATCGTTGCGCAACCATCCAGCGGAGGGCCGTCTTGTGATCAGAATCTCCGAGGACATTGCCAGTTGGGCGAATACTCCGGCCGATATTGTTGTAAGGGCAGGGGACAGGATCTCGATTCCGAAACGTCCGGACGTCGTCGTCATAAGCGGGCAAGTCTACAATGCCGGGGGACTTTTCTTTGAGCCGGGGAAAGATGCCAAATGGTACCTGCAGAGAGCTGGCGGTGTGACAGAATTCGGCGATAAGAAGCACATACTAGTCATACGCGCCAATGGCGAAGTGGTGGCTCAATCGAGCAGGTTGTTTAATGGGGGTGAGCTGAATGTGCGCATTCATGCAGGAGACTCGATTGTCGTTCCGGAAAAGGCGATCGGCGGCTCCATGCTGTGGCGGAATTTGCTCACGACCGCCCAAGTCATGTCGTCGGTGGCAATTACTGGTGCCGCAGTGGGCGCCTTCTGACCTTGAGAAAGTGGGTTCAATTCTCAGGCGTTGCAAATTCTTTAGCAAGACCATCCAGGCTTCGCGGGATCGTCAACGACGAATTCGCGGCTCCCATTCTGCGGCGTTGTGAGGCTTCCCGAGCGATGCATGGGCCCTGCAGCAATGGAACGCGCGCATGCGGCGCGAGACGCAACCGAGATCGAGCACCATTTGAATTCACGGATCGAAGATCACGGAATCTGCTGCGGTGGGAGTATGGGCTTCAGTGCGAACGCCGGCATGGCCTCCTGCTGTGTGCGACAAAACCACTGGGAATTAGGCAGATCGTTTCTTTTGCCGTATCGGCTTCCGCGTTCAGCGGACGTTTCCGAGGGCAAAGACGCTCAACTGGATCACATTTAAGGGCGGTTGTTCACAATGGACGAGTCTAGAATTGCGTCGGGCAGTACTGAAACCTTGCTCCAACCGAATGAAGACGACTTTGCTCTCGTTGAAGAAGAGGGCGAGGAATTCAGCGCAATTGTCGTACGATTCCTACGTTCGATCTGGGAGCGTCGACGGATAGCCTTGCCTATCATGGCAATCGGAACCCTCCTTAGCTTACTTGTTGCTTTAACGGCGCCAAGTGTTTATACCTCGACCACCTCGCTCCTGCCCCCGGGGAACACTTCTTCTTTTGGCAGCATCATGAGCATGTTATCGAGCAATCCTGCAACAGCCGGTCTCTCTGATGACATGCTTGGACTTGGTACTCCCGGAGAGCTTTTTGTTGCAATCCTGAAAAGCAGGAACGTAGAGGACGCCCTCATAACGCGGTTCAGCTTGTTGCATTACTACAAAGCGGCCACCATGTTGGATGCGCGCAAAGTGTTATCTTCGGAAACGAGCATCTCGGAGGATGAAAAAAGCGGGATTATCACAATTGATGTGAAGGCGGGCAGTCCACAACTTGCAGCGCAGCTGGCTCAAGGCTACATCACGGAGCTGAATCGCGTCGTCACCGATGATTCCACTTCCTCGGCACACAGGGAGCGGGTGTTTCTCGAAGGCCGAGTCAAAGATATTAAGCAGGATCTTGACGCGTCGTCAAAGATGTTAAGTCAGTTCTCGACCAAGAGCAAGGCAATCGATATCCAGGCACAGGGAAGATCGATGGTGGAGGCAGGCCTTAGGCTGCAGGGGGAACTCATCGATGGCCGCGGCCAGCTTGCAGCGCTGGAGCAGACCTATTCGGCCGATAATTCCAGAGTAAAAGCCCTGGAAGCGCGCAATGCCGAGTTGGAGCAGCAGATCGATGCGCTCGGCGGTCTCTCAAATGCGAAGGGAACGGCACCGGATGCGAGCGGCTCGCCTTATCCTTCGGCCAGCCAATTACCGGCACTGGGGCTTACCTTTTACGACCTAGAACGGAAGGTGCGCGTTGACGAAGCCGTTTGGGAAACGCTGACCAAAGAGTATGAGATAGCGAAGGTCGAGGAGGCCAAGCAGATCCCAACGGTCCGTGTGCTGGATATTGGAAACGTCCCAGAGCGAAAGTCTGGTCCAATGAGGAGACTCATTCTTATGATCGGAATTGCGCTGTCGTTCCTGGCGGCGTGCCTTGTTGTTTTCGCCATGAATCACTGGGAAGGAATGGATTCCGCCTCAGAGACTAAGAAACTGATCACCGATATTGCCGCAGCTGTCCTCAGGTTGCGGCGCCGGAGCCAATCCGCAACCGAAGTGTAATGGTGTGCAGTCATAGAGCCAGGACAACCGCGGGCACCGCACGCGCGAAGAATAGTTCAAGAGAAGAGGAATTCGGATTTGAGAAACATCTTGGATGCGGCGGCATCCGTAACGGCGCAACCGCCCAACGAGCCGTTTCTTGGCGTACCCGACAACCGATCAGGGAGCGGGCGCTGGAATCTCAAAGGCGTCTTGTCCCACCTGCTTTCGAGAATGCGCGGCTCCCAGCTCAACAGAAACATGGGAGCCGGGGCGATAATGGCGTTGATTGGGATGTGCGTAAGCATCCTGTCCTACCCCATTTACCTGCACTATCTCGGTTACCATCGTTATGGCCTTTGGCTTGTCCTGAGCGTGATCATTTCCGTAGCGCAACTTGGCAACCTCGGAATCCCGTGGGCGCTCATGAAGCTTGTTGCCGAGGATCACAGCCGGAGCGACTGGGAGGGCGTAAGGACCTATATCAACTTAGGTTGCGGAATCATCCTGGTCGTCGGTCTGGTTTTTGTAGCGATCGTCACGGTTTCTAAGGCACAGCGTTCTCCATTGGTTCAAGCTGGGCGGCCCCGACGCAACGACTGTGTTCACGCTGCTTCCATATGTTGCCCTGCTGTCGTTGCTCGTCCTGCTGTTTTCAACGTTGAATTCTGCGCTGGGCGGATTAGGACGGTTGGACCGCGGCAGCTATAACGAAACGCTGGTTCAGATCCTCGTGGTCGCCTTCTCGGCCATGTTTCTCTATATGGGCCTTGAACTCCGCGGCATGTTGCTTGGCGCATTCCTTGGCTATGTGGCGGCGCAGATTGTTTCCTTTATTCAGGTACAACGAATGATGCCAATTCCGCTCCTGGCGCACACCCACGTGAGCCGACATAAGCTTCGGCAACTGCTCGGCCAGGGAGGATGGATTCTGGCAAGTGGATCCTTTGCCGTAATGTTCCTGCCTTTCACTCGGCTTATGCTTTCCCGTTACGCAGGACTCGAGGCGGTTGCCGTGAACGACATGTGTTACACCGGAAGCATGAGGGTTAGGGGCATCTTTGATGCCGCATTCAGACCGATGATGCCGGAGGTGAGCTACCTGAGCGCGAACGGGCACGCGACCCTGCATGACCGGATCAGGTCAATCGACCGCAAAGTATTTCTCGTGATCTTTGCGTTCGCGCTGCCAGCATTCCTCGTGCTTGCGGCTGCGATGACGCCGCTGCTCCATTTGTGGCTGCACCGCAGTTACAACCCGCTCCTGCCGGGAACATTCAGGATTGCTTTAGTGGGCGCGTTTGCAAGCCTGCTTGGTTCATCCGCGTATTACATGCTGATTGGGCTGGGTAAAGCGCGGCATTCCGCATTCGCAGCGGGCATTCAGTTCGCGATAAATGCCTCGATGCTGCTTGCGATTTCAATTATTATGCGACGCATCACAGTCGCCCAGGCGGCTGTGGCGTTTGACGTCTCAGTGATTTGCGCAACGCTCTATCTCCGTACGCGTATCTCCTTGTTCAGCAGACACGCAAAGACCTCGCAAGATGGGAACCTCGTTAGAGATGTCATTTAAAGGAATTGAGCGAATGTTTCGGGCGTCCTGCCGCGCAAGCTATAACTGGAGCATCGGTTTGGCGCGCCGGTCCGAAGAGCCTTATGCGACTCATATGCCCGTTCTTCTGGGCGTTGCTTCAGTGATAAAGCCGAGGCTTCTAATTGAGTTCGGGAGCGGGACCTTCAGCACCTTATCTTTTCTGGATAGTTCTGCATTTCCTTCGCTTGAGAGGGTCGAATCATACGAAAACAACAAGGAGTGGTTCGAAAAACTCCAAGCGGAGTTGCCTGCCACTTCACGGATTGGTCTCCATTTTGTCCAAGGAGATATGCACCGGGCAATTGGGGGTGCAAGCACCTCGAATGCGGCGATGATTTTCATTGATGACTCACCGTCGGCGGAGGAACGCGTGGAATCAGTTTTAGAAACTGCCCGGTGCTGCGGCACAGAACCGATTGTGGTTCTTCATGACTACGAGTTGTGGAGGTTGCGCCTGGCGGCTCGGAGATTCCCAAATCGATTATCCTTTAGCGCATTTAATCCGCAGTGCGGAGTTCTATGGCACGGTCATGGAGAACGTCGTCACGCACTTAGGCGGGCGGACAGCATAATTCGGAGATTCGCCGGCAGCATTCCGCCGACTGACATTCAAGCTTGGAGCAAAGTCTTTTTGACTGAGGGCTCCTAATTCTGTTTGTTACCCTCTCCGAATTCGTTCTGTACCTTGGGAAGGACCGGTGAGTCGGTGATTTGGCCTGCTTGATAGCCATCGAGCTTGTGGCGAGTGCGGCAGATCTAGTGGCAACCGCGCCGCTCATGAGATAAATCACGCTGCGGGAAGCGACCACCGCGTTTTCCATCGCGATGGCTTCGTGAACACGGTATCTTCGGTTCCGCAACGTTCTGGCGGCACGTGCCGATTGTGCTTTACCGGCCCTTTCGATACCCTAGGATTTTCCTCGCACATTTCAACCGCAGGAGGATGATCTCTGAAGCGCACAATTCAATGGGCCGCCAATGCTCTCGGTTACGAGATCCACAATCGCTCTTGGTTCGGACCGCGTAACCGAGTCGAGATAATGAGCCGAATTGGGATTAATCTCGTTCTCGACGTTGGAGCGAACGGCGGTCAATATGCATCTGAATTGCGCCGGGACGGATATAGGGGTCGGATCTGGTCTTACGAACCAACAAGCGCCGCCTTTGCGAAGCTGAACAGATCTGCGGCTTCGGATGAGTTGTGGAAAGCGATCAATTGCGGCTGCGGAGCGCGCACTGGGGCTGCCGAGATCTATATCGCGGGAAACAGCCAGTCAAGCTCGTTGCTGCCGATGCTTGAAAGACACCTTGCGAATGCGCCGGATTCGGCTTATGTCTCACATGAACACATATCAATCTGCACACTAGATGAGGACGCATTGCCCGCTTTGACGCCCGAAGACAAGGTTTGGCTGAAGATCGACACGCAAGGCTATGAGGCAGAGGTCATTCTGGGCGCGGAGAAACTTATGCGGCGCATAGATGGCTTGGAGTGTGAGCTATCTCTCCTGCCGTTGTACGACGGACAGCCTCTAATTGACGAAATGCTCGGGACGATTTATCGAATGGGTTTTCGAATGGTTGGCGTTTATCCTGCCTTTCTGGCTCCAGAAACGAATTACATTCTACAGATGGATGGAACTTTCCTAAGAGCGGATCGGATTGATGAGTAGTATTCCCACGGACGACGCGGTTATTGGAAGGGCGCTCCGGAGGTCCAGTAAGCGTTTTGATTGGGGCCAAGCTCTTGCCTTTTTAATTCCTTTCTTGCGCTTCGTTCAGCTCAAGGCAGTTGGAACCCTGAGCGGATCTGACATTCTCATCGTCGTTGTTTTTCTATGCTTGGCCGTCGGGAGAAGTTTCAGAGTCGAATTGCCGGCCGCGAAGAAGCTTCTTGTGCTGTGTTCACTATGGCTGGCTTCGCAATGTGTGACGGATTTCGTAAGGCGCACGGCTTTTGCAGATTATGCACGCGGATGGAGCAATGTTGGCTTCACGATAGCCACATTTGCGGTCCTAATTACCATCCTGTATGGGCAAACAAGGCGTTTGGTGGTTTATGGGTGGGGCCTGGTAATAGGTGGGCTGCTCACTTACTGGATTAGCCCTGACGAGTATATGAAAGAGGATTCATGGAAATTTGGGTTCTCTTTCCCGGTAACCTGGGCGGTGTTCCTCTTTGCTTCGCGCAAAAAGTGCCGTGGGCACTGGCCAGTCGTCTTGGCCACTGCTGTCGGCATGCTCAATATTGTGCTGGGTGCTCGCAGCATGGGCGGCTGTTGCCTAGCCGCGGCCTTGTACCTTTTTGTTACGAGCCGGTTGCGGAAGAGAACGAGCAAGTTGACGGCAGGCCCCGTCATGGCGATTGCCGCCTTCCTTGCGGTCGGCGCAGTCGGGATTTTTTGGGCGTACACCTACGCCGCGAGGGCGGGTATACTGGGTGAGTTTGCTCAACAGAAGTACGAACTGGAATCTGGGGGCAAGTATGGAGTCCTTCTCGGCGGCCGCATTGAGACGCTGGGCTCTCTTCCAGCAATTTATGCGTCACCTATTCTTGGTCACGGCTCGTGGGCCCGGGATCCTTTGTATGTGTTTCTGGAAGTACGCGGATTGGCGATGCTCGGTTATGACGTCAAAGACGAGTTTGATCCAGAGGTGTTGAAGCAAGGTTACATACCGACCCATTCGTACATATTCGGTGCGTGGGTGGACGCCGGAGTCCTCGGAGCGGTCTTCTGGTTTTGGGTTTTCGTTTTCGTGATCAGAGTGTTTTCGCGAGTCTATCCTGCCGCCGTACCGTT
The DNA here is from genome assembly GCA_963788435.1 of uncultured Acidobacteriota bacterium. Classification (GTDB taxonomy): domain Bacteria; phylum Acidobacteriota; class Terriglobia; order Terriglobales; family Acidobacteriaceae; genus Telmatobacter. The sequence goes on from CAWBIG010000172.1 coordinate 30,690, forward strand.
GCTTCCCTTTATGGCATATGCGGGATTTTCGACGCTCTGGGACATTTTCTTCTCTCCTTACGGCGCGCAAATGCGGATGATCACGCCGTACTACGTAGTCTTGCTAATGACTTGCATGAGCATGACGGTTGGCAGGTCATCGAAGGAGATTGGCGACGCCATCAGGAAACCGAAGATCGGCGCGATGGTTGATTCAGCAGCAACATTGAGCCAAAACCGCGGCGCGTAATTTTCAGAAAAGCAGAAAAGGAATCGGGCACATGAGGGGCGTCTGCGAGAATCACCTGCGCGCCGCTCGTGGAGCTGGCCTAATTGGAATACCTTATCGCGCCAGATCATGAAGCTCATTAAGTCTCGTGATCTGCAGCAGATCGTATTTGCGAGAACGTTGAAGTGGTGGCAGGAATAGCTTGAAATCCTGGAAGGCTGAATGTGGACACAGGAATACCCCGAGTCAGCATTGTAACCATCTCATTCAATCAAGGAGAATTTCTTGAACGCACTATTCTCTCTGTCCTGGCGCAGGATTACCCAAAGCTTGAATACATTGTGGTAGATCCTGGATCGACCGACGGCAGCCGCGACATTATCGAGCGATATCGTCTTAGAATCTCGAAAGTGATTTATCGCCCGGACCAGGGCGCCCCAGATGGATTGAATCACGGATTTGCGGAGTCGACCGGAGAGATACTCGGTTTTCTGAATTCTGACGATTTACTGGCGCCCATTGCCGTATCAGCGGCGGTACGTTATCTCGACAAACACCCAGAGATTGACGTGGTCAGTGGGCACAGCGATTTAATTGATCCGAATGATCGGTTTTTGAGGCACCTATACTCGACTCGGATGTCAGCAACTAGCTTCATTTATGGGGGATGCATCCTTATGCAGCCGTCGACGTTCTTTAGGAGTGCAAGTTACCGGCTAACTTCTGGATTCAACGTCAACAACAAGGTGAATTTTGACGGAGAACTGTTTTTGCAAATGGCGCTGATGGGGGCAAAATTCGCCGTAGTGGATGAAGTGTGGAGCTCATATCGCATTCATCCGCAAAGCATCACTGGCTCAAAAAGCAACTTAGAGAAAAGTCGAGAAGCGCAGGCGGAGATGTTTCGGCTTGTCAAAGGAAGACGCCCCCATAGAATCGACAATCTGCTGTTAGTCGGCGGTCGCATTCTTAGACACGTCCTAAACCCAAAGGATACATGGGAAAGAATCTGTCGTGGGACGGTGTTCGGACGCCGGTTGGAATAGTCAGCAAGCTCATTTAATCGGCGGGGTTGTGTTCACACTCTTGCGAATTCACAGATCGCGCGGTCTTCATGAGGAGAGACGAATGGCGTATCCTGGTTTTGTTAGCGGAGCCCTTCCTGTCATGGCCGTTGAGACGTCTGGCGTTCGTTTATTTACTTGTGTTCGCAGTCGACACGACGACACGTGAGGGGCTTTCATTGATTTGCTCAAATCACACGACATTTGCCGGCTTAGCCAAGGCCAGCGACGCGTCAAGTTAACTGCTTTTTCGGTGATATCTGATGGAACGACCCAACCTTTCAGGGATTACGCTGGACGAACTACTTTTGCGGCGGCGCGGATTGCGTCGCCAACTGCAAGCCCGCGACGGGCTACAGAGAATTCGCATAGCGGTCTTGGGCGGGTCAACAACCAACGAACTTGTCGACTTGCTGGAGATTCTGCTGATCGGTAATGGCTTTCGTCCCGTTTTTTATCAATCCGAATACGGACGTTATTACGAAGACGCTGTGCTCGAACCGCAGACAGTAGCGGATTTTAAACCTGACATTGTTTACATTCACACCTGCTCGTTCAACATTCAGAGGTTTCCGCCCGTTTCGTGCCGCGAGACGGATTTTTGCGGCTTCGTTCATGCCGAGGTGAACCGGTATCGCTCGATATGGAACTCGATCGACGAAGCGGTAGGCTGCCAGATTGTCCAGAACAACTTTGACCCTCCCAGCAGCGCAATTCTGGGCAATCTGGACGCAGTCAGTCCTGGCGGCGCCACGCGGTTTATTAATGAGCTGAACCGGTGCTTCGCCCTGGAAGCGGCTGTTAACCAGCGTCTCACGTTGCAGGATCTGTCCAGCATTTCCGCGCGAGTGGGGTTGAGCCGTTGGTATGATCGCGACCGCTGGTTCAGTTACAAGATAGCGCACACTGTGGAGGGAAGTTTTGCCACTGCGAAGTCGCTGGCTGCCCTTGTTTGCTCCATGTATGGACGGACTCGCAAGGTGCTCGTGCTGGATTTGGATAACACGTTGTGGGGCGGAGTCATCGGAGACGATGGTGTCGATAAGATCGTCCTTGGGCGCGAGACCCCCTTGGCCGAGGCATACACCGCCTTTCAGGAATACTGTCTATCCCTGCGTGAACGCGGTGTCTTGCTTGCTATTTGCTCCAAGAACGACGAAGAAGTAGCTAAACAGGGCTTCTCCCATCCCGACTCAGTGCTCAAGCTCGAGCACTTCTCCGCTTTCAAAGCCAACTGGGAGCCAAAGCATGAGAACATCCTGGCAATCGCGCGGGAACTCAGCCTCGGCGTTGACAGCTTTGTTTTTGTGGACGACAATCCGGCAGAGCGCTCCCTTGTCGAAGCGCAGATTCCGTCGGTTGCTGTTCCCAATGTGGGCAATGAGGTCGCGAAGTACTCATCGATCATCGATGCGGAGCGCTACTTTGAGCTGCTCTCGCTGGGCAAGGAGGACCTGAGCCGCGCGAGGCTCTACGAGGAGAACGCGCAGCGCGCCCAGCTTGAGCAGAAGTTCGCCAACTACGGCGAGTTTCTCGACTCGCTGGAGATGACCGCCGAGATTGGCCTCTTCAACTCCACGTATAGAGAGCGAATAGCGCAACTTACGAATAAGTCCAACCAGTTTAACCTGACCACCCGCCGATATACGCTGGCTGAGATCGAGGCCACCATCAGCGACGGCAGGCATATCGGCATTTACGGAAAATTAGCCGACCGGTTCGGAGACAATGGGTTAGTCTCGGTAGTCCTGGGAACAACAGAAGGGCGCGAGCTGCATCTCGATCTCTGGTTGATGAGCTGCCGAGTACTGAAACGCGAAATGGAAATCGCCATGCTCGACAGCCTCGTCGAACGAGCAAAAGACAAAGGTGTATCGGCAATTGTGGGGTATTATCTACCCAGCGCCAAAAATGGCATGGTCGCCGATCATTACAAGAAGATGGGATTCACCTTGGTATCGAAGGATGAGGAAACCGGAGCAACCATCTGGTCGCTTGAAACAGCCAACTACGCGGCGCGCAGCCGACACATCAAGGTTCTGGAGCAAGTTCATGGATAACCTGCAACCTGAAGTACAAGAGATCTTCCGCGCGGTCTTCGACCAACCAGATTTAGTGGTGACTCGCGAGTCCAACGCCGCCACCATCGACGGTTGGGACTCTCTTGCCCACATCAATCTGATTACTATCATCGAGAAGAAGTTTTTGATCAAGTTCTCCCTTGGAGAATTGCAAGAACTTGAAAATGTTGGCGGCATGCTGGATCTAATACAGAGGAAACTCAGCGCCAAATGAATGCATACCGCTGGAGCGATCTCGCCGTCGGAATGAAACACCAATTTGAAGCGACGTTCACGTTGGAAATGGCGCTGGCGTTCGCCGCGCTCTCCGGTGATACCAACCCCTTGCACCTCGACCGCGAATATGCCACCTCCATGGGCTTCGAGGCGCCAGTGCTTTATGGCATGCTTACCTCCTCGCTGTACTCGCAACTGGTGGGAGTTCATCTGCCGGGAAAGTATGCTCTGCTGCAGGGAATTAACATCGACTTTCATTCAACCTGCTTCGCGGGAGATCGCCTCACGGTGGAAGGAGAAATCGTCTTCCTCAGCGACGCTTATCGAAGAATGGAAATCAGGGCATCAATACGGAAACAGGACCGCAAGCTGGTCTCGAAAGCCATGATCCGGTCAGGCCTGCATGCTTGAAACTGTTCTCATCACCGGCGCATCGTCTGACTTGGGCTTTGCCCTCGCGCGCAGGTTGCTTGCCGGTACGCGCCCGGTCCTAGTGATAGCGCACTCGCATTGTGGCGCCAGCCGAGTTGAGGAATTACAGAAGGAGTTTGGCGAGCGGGTCTTCCCCGTTTCCGCTGACTTTTCCGATGCGAATTCGGTAAAGGCCATGGCCGATCAGATTGGAACTGGATTTGGTGCGCCCAACCAGATCGTTTGCCTTCCGGCGTTGCGTCCCGCTCCAGATCGTCTGATCAATTTTAACCTGGAGCGATTCCGCAAAGACATGGCGATCCAGGTGGAAGCGCCCTTTATTCTGCTGCAACGCTTTGCTCCCCTAATGACCAAGGTCCCCGGGGCTCGCGTGGTCTTTGTGTCGTCGAGTTACACGCATGGAATGCCGCCAAAATTTGTGTCAATGTACACGGTTGTGAAATACGCTCAATTAGGCTTGATGCGTGCCGCGGCTGTGGAATATGCCTCTACTCAACTTACCGTGAATTCCATCGCGCCTGGGATGATCGAGACGAAGTTTCTCGCGGATATTCCCGAGACAGCCGTCAAAGTGAACGCTGCCGCCAACCCAAAGGGGCGAAACGCACGGCCCGATGACGTTCTGGGCGCAATCGTGTTTCTGCTTTCGCCGGAAGCCGGATACATTACCGGAGTGGATATTCCCATAACTGCCGGGAGTAGCTGCTAGTATCTGCAAACGGGGACTCGACATAATCTCCATCTTATCGGCGACGAGACAGTTGAAAACTAGGAATAGGTGAGGACGAAATGAGGAAATCTGTTTTGGAACGTACACCGCGGCACCACCGGTACAGGAGGTTTGCAGGACGAGTATTCTACGTATTGACAACAAAGGCGATTCGAGTGGTTAACTTGGTTTCTCCAAAAACATATATGCGCCTATATTTGCCCATCCTGCGGCTCTACGGAATGCGTTTCGTTGGCAAACCGGCATTCATAGGACGAGTGTACTTCGACGATATCAATAGAATTGAGATTGGCGACAAAGCGAGTATAGCTGATCAAGTTGTATTCTTAACCCATGATTACTCTTGTACGATAGCTATGCGCGCCATCGGTGAACCGCCGGCGCGCGATATTGCGTTAGTGAATAACATCAAGATTGGAAGTAATGTTTTCATTGGAATGAGAACAATAATTCTGCCAAACACCCAGGTCGGCGACAACGTCATCATAGGCGCCGGGTCTGTGGTAAAGGGGAGGATCCCGGCGAATTCTGTTGTGCAAGGAAACCCAGCCAAAGTGGTAACAACAATCGAGAATTTCGCTGCATTCTGTTCGTTCGCATTAGCAAGTGGCATGGGACGCTCTAACTGAAGGCTGTCTGTATCCGACGGGCAGGTGTCGGCCGATTTATGCATGTGATCCTGCCGCGCCTTGAAGCAGCTTTCTAGTGAGGATAAATACTTTGTGCGCACAACTGCCCTTGTGGACTAGTGAAACATAGAATCCAAGTTTAGTTAGTTTCTGGATGACGCAGATGATCACACCGTGTAGCGTTCTGTATGGTAGAGGACTACGCGGGAGATTTGGTGGGGCCTGAGCGGAACTTAATGGAGATTGCATGAAGATTGTCAGCTTTGTTGAAGGCGCAGAGCCGCCCGGTTTCAACGGTGTTCCCAGGATGCTGGCAAGCACTGCAGGCCAAGGGCATTCAATCGTACTAGTGGTGGCCGGCGAGCCAATGTTTGGCTGTGAAAGGTACGCTGTCTCAGACATAGCGAGTGCCCAGAAACGGAAGGAGGGGAATGGAACCTTCGGTATTGTGCGTTTAAGGGGATGGGCGCGCTTTAGGTTCTGTCCCTCGATCTTGTGGCGGTTTAGCCGGCTGGTGCGCGAGGCGGATCTCGTGACACTGCATTCGCTTTATTCATTCCCTGTCCTTGCTGGATATCATCTGGCGCGGCTACATCGAATACCGTATGCTTTTTTCCCTCATGGGGTGCTTGCGCCATATCAGCGCACCGTCAGTACTGATCGGAAGTGGATCTATAACAAGCTCTTTGGAAATCGGATTCTGCAGAATGCCGCAGTGATCGTATACAGCGCGGAGCCTGAGAGGCAGGAGACGAGGGATCTTCGCCTGCAGCCTCCTTCGGTGGTTGCTGCCGAGGGTTTGGACGCCGATGAGTTCGCAACAGTTGCAACCCGAGGAGCGTTCCGAGCTAGGTATTTTGAGGGGCACACAGGCCCATTGGTCCTTTTCCTCGCCCGCGTGAACGCGAGGAAAGGGCTGGACATTTTGATCAAGGCGATGCAGCGCGTAATTGCTGAACGACCTGACGTGCGGTTCGCAATCGTTGGACCGCCAGACCCGCCTTCGTATGGCGCCAAAGTTAGCGAATGGATCAGGGAAAGTGGAATCGAAACGCAGACGGTAATGACCGGCCTAGCAGATCGCGATCTTCGATTGAAGGCGTTTGCTGATGCGGATGTCTACGTCCTAGCGTCGCATGTTGAGAATTTTGGCTTTTCTGTATTTGAGGCCATGGCGAGCGGACTTCCAGTCGTAGTGAGCGAGACACTTAACTATGCGCCTGAATTCACCGAGAGTGGGGCCGCATTTGCTGTGGCGCGCTCACCGGAGAGTTTCGCCGACGCAATTGTGAAGCTTGTTGACGCCCCTGATCTACGCCGCAGGATGGGAGCCTGCGGTCAAAAGCTTGCTCGCAAGTATTCCTGGGAAGAAGCCGGCGCAAGGTACGCAAGGACATTCGAGAGGATGGTGAGAGGAGAGCCGTTTCCAGAGGATGTTGTCCCGTTGATGTCGCCTGAAGCGAATGCGAACTGACGTGAGAGGCTATTGGAATTGACAGACCCTCGATCCGCGTTGCTAACCCGCTTTATCGACCTCTCCCGAGTTCTTGTCCCCGAAGAGTTTCGAGGCAGACCCGCGTGGTTTGTTCAATTGTGGTGGATCGCGCAAGACTGGCTCATTCGGCCGTCTCCGCAGTTCATGTACGGCTGGAGACGACTCCTGTGGCGACTCTTTGGAGCAAACGTCGGGAGAAACGTACTAATCCGCCCTACCGCACGCGTTACTTTTCCATGGAAGGTCACCATTGGCGATAATTCCTGGATCGGAGACCATGCAGAACTCTATTCTCTGGCGCCGATTCAAATTGGACGGAATTCGGTCATCTCCCAGCGAGTATACCTATGCGCAGCCACGCATGACTATACTCGGATCGACTTTCCCCTGGTCGCAAAACCGATTCGGATTGAGGATGAAGTATGGATTGCAGCAGGCGCGTTTGTATTTCCGGGAGTCAAGATTGGGAGGGGTGCAATCATTGGGGCAGCCAGTCTGGTTCTCGAAGATATGCCTGCTGCAACAATCTGCGCCGGCCACCCAGCACGGCCAATAAAGCAGCGTCCCATCCCAGAGTAGCTGTCCATAACTGCAACGGCTTCAGTTGTTTTCGTCATATGGCGTGAGGCTCCAAGGCTTTGGATATTGAGTTCATGGAACATGCCGCGTTATTAAATCATGGCCGCTAACAAGTGAGTGATCAAAAGAGTCGAGGCGCTTGGAATCAGGAGTCCACCGTGCAGCTGAACCTAAAGAAAGTAGACGTGGAACCAATTAACGTGAGGCAGGGAACTGCGCTTCGATTTTTGACTTTTCAATCTGCAGCGCTAACAAATCGGAGTCACAATATGGGCGAAACCGCCTCGGTATTTGATTCGACTGCTAATGATTTTGCAACCCGTGTGGATCGCCAAATTGCGTCGGGACGTTATCGGCGAGGCGACCTGTTTCTGGCTGCGGCACAAGCCCATACGCCTCAGGGCGGTTACATACTGGATTACGGATGCGGCCCAGGCAGGATTTCCCGCTTGCTTGCCGGTCATGGCTTTAAGGTATGCGGCGTCGACTTCTCGCCAGGAATGGTGGCAGCGGCAAAGGAGCAGCCTTTGGGAACGCTCCAAGTCGAGTTTAAGGCAATCGAAGAATGGACGAACAATTGCTGCGCCAGGAGTGGTGGTTTCGATGCGGTGGTCTGTTCCAGCGTCATTGAGTATATTCCGGAGCCTGTACAGCTTTTGAAGCGCTTTGCGGAGTTACTGCATCCATCCGGCGTATTGATTATCAGCTTTGCGAATGCGAGAAGCATCTTCCGCGCTCCTTTTCAGCACCGAAATCTACATCTCGGGGCACAGACGCATACGTGGTCGTGGCCCAAGTTCCAATCGCTATTGAAGGAGGCGGATTTTCAGAGTGTTCGTGCCCCACGGTACTTTGAGGGCCCAGTCGAACGTGTGCGAGGACTTAATTTTCTTGCCACCTCTCAATTCGTGGGGGGGCTTGGGCTGGTTGTAGCGAAGAAGAGTTAAAGGCAATCTGGAGTCTTTCTACGTGAAGCAAGTAATCCAAAACTATAGGTCCGGCGAAATGGCAGTGCGAGAGGCGCCTGCGCCTCAGCTTCAGTCCAAGGGCGTGTTGGTTCGCACCGTGTATTCCCTCATCAGCGCGGGGACCGAGCGGAGCATGGTGGAGATGGCCCGCAAGAGCCTTATCGAGAAGGCGCGGTCGCGGCCAGACCTGGTTCGTAAAGTTCTCGACAAGGCTCGTACCGAAGGCTTTCTCTCCGCCTATAGCAAGGCGATGGTGCGCCTGGCGACCGATTCGACTCTCGGGTACAGCAGCGCAGGAGTTGTTTTGGCGGTTGGCTCCGAGGTCAAAGGGCTGCATGTCGGGATGAGAGTGGCATGCGCGGGGGTTGGATACGCGAATCACGCCGAGCTGGCCTATGTTCCCCGGAACCTCTGTGTTCCCGTTCCGGAATCGATCGATCTGAAGGAGGCTGCATTCACCACGGTTGCCGCCATTGCGCTTCAGGGAGTTCGAGCTGGTTGCGTGGCCTTGGATGAGGTTATTGCCGTGATTGGCCTCGGGCTGGTCGGGTTGCTGACAGTGCAGTTGCTAAAGGCAAACGGCTGTAAAGTGGTCGGCGTGGATTTAGACCCCGCGAAATGCAGGATGGCCCGCGAATTCGGTGCGGATGAAGCAAGTTCAGAGCCAACGGAACAATTGGCGGCGTGCCACAGGTTATCGGAAGGCCGAGGCGCAGATGTCGTTTTGATCACGGCTGCTACGTCTTCCAGCGAGCCACTCTATATGGCGGGTCAGCTTGGCCGGGATCGCGCTCGAATTGTCGTCGTCGGACAAATTGGAATGAATGTACCTCGTAAACTTTATTACGAAAAGGAACTTACTCTCACCATGTCGCGGTCGTATGGTCCTGGAAGATATGATCGCAACTACGAAGAGAGGGGGAACGATTATCCGGCCGGGTACGTCCGTTGGACAGAGAACCGGAACATGGAAGCGGTTATCAACCTCATTTCTCAGCTTAAGCTCTCAGTAAAGCCATTCATTACTCATGAATTTCCCATTGATAGGGCTCTCGATGCATACGAAATGATTCTCGCTGGCAAGGAGCGGTACTTGGGTGTGTTGCTCGCGTATCCCGAGACCGGTCCCGCCGACTCGCGCATCGTGCGCTTGCAAAAGTCGTTCGACATCTCCAGCGTCAAGCCCGCTGTTGGCAGAGAGGTGGGTATTGGGATGATCGGCGCGGGCGGCTTTGGCACCGGAGTGTTGCTTCCCGCTCTCGGCGCGCAAAAGGGCATCGTGCTTCGAGGCATTTGCTCACAGCGAGGACTGACGGCGCGCAGCGTGGGGGACAAATGGAAATTTGAATTCTGCACCTCCGACGTGGACGAATTGCTGAACTCCGAGAAGGTGGATGGGGTGTTGATCTGCTCGCGTCCCGACAGCCACGCCAATCTTGTCTGCAAGGCCATGGATGCGGGAAAACATGTATTCGTCGAAAAGCCGCTTGCGGTCAGTCTGGAGCAGTTGAAACAGGTTCAGGAAGCGGTGCGACGTAATCCTGGGCGTGTTCTGATGGTGGGGTTCAATCGCCGCTTTTCACCCTTTGTCCGGGAGATGAAACGATTCCTGCAGGGGCGAAACAAGCCCCTCGTGGCGACGTATCGGGTCAATGCGGGCCCTCTTCCGGCCGACGATTGGCAACTTGATCCCGAGCAGGGCGGAGGTCGGATCATCGGCGAATGCGGGCACTTCGTCGATGTGCTTTGCTACTTGACTGACAGTTGGCCCACACAGGTATTTGCATCCTCAATCTCGGATCCTGATAGTGGTCTGACCGATGCAGAAAACGCATCATTGACATTGCATTTTGCGGATGGCTCCATGGGTACGATCGTGTACACGGCGCAAGGGAACTCCGGCTTTCCAAAGGAGCGCCTTGAGGTGTTCTCCGAGGGCACTGTAGTCGTGCTTGACGATTTCCGCACGCTGGAATTGGTTGGCAAAGGGGCGCGGAAGCGGCAGAAAAGCTGGCTCAAGCAAGACAAGGGACACGCACACGAGCTGAAAGCATTTGTAAACGCTGTGCGCGGTGAGATACCGCCGGTCAACCCCGAAGATTATTTCCAAACGACACTGAGCACCCTGCTGGCCGTCGAGTCCGTGCGGAATGGACTTCCTCAGGAAATATCGCTGCAGATGCTCGAGGAGCTCACGTATCCCGCGGGGGAGTTCTAGTGTTCGGATTGTATTTGCGTACCGCCAGGCACTATCTGCCATCGCAACTGATACACCGCATCCGATACGACATAGAATCACAAGTAACTCGAAGATTCCCGTTGGTGAATAGGCGGCGATACACAGTTCCGGTTGGGGAAGCACCCAATGGCAGCGCGCGATTATTTCAACAACTGACCACCGATTTTCGGCACAACGAGCAACAGTTGCGCGAGAGCGTGGAGCGGCTTAAGCGCGGCGACTTCATGCTGCTCAACCAGCAACGGAAGTTAGGGTTTCCTGTTGATTGGAATCCTCACGGCTCCACTCGTTTATGGCGCTATAATCTGCACTACTTCGACTACGCACTTGACCTCGGCGTGCTGGCGAAGTGGCGCAATGACGAGCAGGCTGTAAACACACTCAAGAAGCTCATTGACGATTGGATTAAGTCCAATCCGGTTGGCATTGGGGTCGGCTGGCATTCCTATCCGATTTCACGCAGAATCGTGAATTGGCTGCAGGCTGGCAGCCTCGCCTCCGATGTATTCAACTGGGATGGAGGCGGTTTTCGCAAAACCTGGACTCAAAGTCTCTTTCAACAAGCGCGCTACCTTGAAGATCATATTGAGGTTGATCTGTCGGGTAATCACCTTATTGCGAATGGCAAGGCTCTCTTCTTTGCCGGTGTCTTTTGGGGAGATACTTTCGGCGCGTGCTGGCGAGAGAAGGGGCTTCGCCTGCTGTGGGATGGTCTCAGGGAACAAATCCTTGAAGATGGCGGGCAATACGAACGTAGCCCAATGTACCAGGCAATTGTTTTGCAGGACTACCTGGAAGTAATTCATCTTCTGCATGTGGAGGGGCAGCAGACGCCAACTTGGGTGCGGGACAAGTTAATCCTAGTGGCGAATTCTCTCTTCTCTATGCTTCACCCAGACGGTAAAATTTCCCTCTTCGCGGATGCAGCGTTCGGGATTGCATACGAGCCACTTGATATCCTCGCTGCCGCGGAGCATCTGTTAGAAGTTCCTGGTAGGTGGTCTGGTGCTGCTCCCGGTCCATTCAGCAGCCTCGTTCAGGTATCAACCGGACCCGTGGCGAGTGCATCGAATTGTTGCGCTTGCCAGTCCTCTCTGGCCGCCACCGGATACTTCAGCCTCCGTAATGGGGCAGAAGGCGACAAGTTGATCGTCGATGGCAAGCCCATGGGCCCGGATCATCTTCCCGCCCATGGCCATTGCAGCCTTTTCAGTTACGAACTCTCGATTGCGCGCGAAAGGTTCATCGTTGACTCCGGAGTTCAGGAATATGAAGCGGGACCATGGCGGGATTTCTGGCGCAGCACACGGGCGCACAATACCGTTTCTGTCGATGGAGCTGAGCAATCCGAGATTTGGGCTTCGTTTCGCGTAGGTCAGAGGACGCAGTTGTTGGGTTACACTTATTCGCAACAGAATTCATCCGCCATTTTTGTTGGCCTGCACAGCGGATTTGCAGGACAAAGGCAGTCTACGCCTCATCGCCGCTTTCTCGCCGCCTTGCCGAATCGTCGATGGGTGGTTGTAGATGAGGTCTTCGGCGCGGGGATTCACTCAATTCAAAGTTTTATTCATTTTGCTCCCGGTATTGCGTGTCACGTAGAGAATCAGTTTGTCAATGTGCGGTCTCCATCGCGTGAGATGCGGATATATCCTATGCTTGAGAATATGGGTTCGGGGGGCGGAGTTAAGTGGTTACAGGGTCAAACGGAACCGGTGCAGGGGTGGTATGCGCCGGAATTCGGAACGGCGCTTCCGAATCCGGTTGTCGAGTTAAACGCTCTGTGCTCGCTGCCGGCGCGATTCGGATACCTCTTTGCTCCCTCGGAGCAACAATGCCTATCCTGGAGCTTTCAATCCGTGGAGGCACCTGATTTCGCTCACCTTGAGATCACGGTCCATTCATCAGCCGGTACGGACGTGGAGCATTTCCACCTTGCTTCACTCCCCTCTGCTCTCAACGTGAGGAGTAATCCTCTGGCATGCTAATGTCTCGATTCGACCATATACTCCCAAAGCGAATGGAAGTGGGCCCAGCTGAACGGAAGTTGCGCATCGCCTTCGTCTACAGCCGCTTGCCGTTTCCAATGATGCGCGGCGATCAGCTTACGGTGGCTCATCTGCTTAGCTTCCTCGCGGCTAGGGGACACGAAGTGGATTTCTTCTCTCTGGATGTAGATGGACATCCTGGCGAAGAACAAATGCGCTGGCTCCATGAAGCCTGTCGGACTGTGAGTATTTATCGTCACGGCAAGCTCTTGCAGATAGCCGGCATCCTGCGCGGACTGTTCCGCGGCCTTCCCATGCAGGTGGGAATCTTTACCAACCGCAAATTGAATCGTGATGTACGCAAGGGCGTTCTCGAAGGCAAATACGACATCGTCTATGTTTATTACTTGCGTTCCGCGGAAGTTATAGAAGCGGCACTTGATGCCGCGCAGATCTCGAAGCGAGTAGGGCGGCCGGTTGCTACATACCTCGCTATGCAGCTCTCTCAAATGCTCAACACCCGCCGCATCTATCAGAATTCTAAGAGCTTCATCAAGAAAGCAATCTACGGTTTTGAGCTGAAACTCATGCGCCGTTACGAGAGCTCCATTTGGGCGCGTTTCACTCGTTCGGTGCTGATCGGGCGGAGTGATTTGGAAGCGGTTAGGGACGAGTGCCGGATACGCAAGGTAGCGGAGATTGGCAATTGGATTTTTTGCGCGCACGGCACCGATGTGAGACGATTCCGTCCGGCTGTTTCTTCAGACATTGTGCCAAACCGCCTTGTTTTCTCGGGCAACATGCAATACGCACCGAATGTTCAGGCGATTCTGTGGTTCAGGGACAACTGTTGGGATCGGATACGGACGCGGGTTCCTTCGGCTGAGTTACTCATCCAAGGTTGCGATCCGTTGCCGAACGTGAAGCGGCTTCACGGAGTTAGGGGTATTGTTGTTACGGGGACCGTCGCAGATGTTGGGATTAACATTCGTTCTGCCGCAGTCTGCATCAACCCCATGCTCGCAGCAGGCGGCATGCAAAACAAGCTCATTGAATACCTCGCCTGCGGTAAAGCAGTTGTAGCAACAACCATTGCAAATGAGGGCATCGGGGCCATTCCAGGGCAACATTTTCTCGAAGCCAATAGCGCGGACGAATTCGTTTCCAACATTCTTGAATTGCTCGAAAACCCACGTCTCTCGGAACAACTTGGCAAAAACGGACGCGACTACGTTTTGCAACAGTGGACTTGGGAGGCGCACTTCTTAGAGCTCGAGAAGGATTTTATGGCGGCTCTGGGTGGTGAGGCAGCCGCGCTCCTCGAGACGCATGGGGACGCCTTTCGTACAGAATCTGGCATTTGTGTCCATTGATGCCAGCCAAACTCAGGAGAGCGTAGATACGGATGCAAGCGTTCGAAGCCGTCGTGATCTTTGGTGGTACCGGTTTCATCGGAACACATCTTACTCAGTACCTTCTTGGGGAAAACTTGGCCCGGCGTATCGTTCTTGCCGATCTGGCGCCGCCGCGTACGGCGCCGTACGCTAGCGTTTTGAATGAGGCAATCGCCAAAGGCACGGTCGAATACCACGCTATCGATGTGCGGCACCCGATTCCGGATGAAGAGCTGCCCCGGTCCGTGGGCTTGGTCGTCAACTTGGCTGCAGTTCACCGCGAACCAGGCCACCAACCGAGCGAGTACTACGAAACGAACATCAAGGGGGCCGAGCATGTAACGGCATTTGCCCGTCGCGTTGGCTGTCCCCGGATAATCTTTACAAGTAGCATATCGCCTTATGGCGCTTCCGAAGAGATGAAGGACGAAGACTCGCTGCCAGTCCCCGAGACGCCTTACGGGGGTTCGAAACTAGCCGCCGAGAAAATACACCTTGCATGGCAGGCCGCATCTCCCAGTAACAAACTGCTCATTCTGCGTCCCGGCGTTGTCTTCGGGCCTGGTGAAGGCGGGAACGTCACACGTCTTGTTCGAAGCGTCGTCCGCGGTTACTTCGTTTACGTTGGCAATCAGAAGACTCGCAAGGCGGGGGGCTATGTCAAAGAACTCTGCCGCGTGTTCCAGTTCGGACTCGACCACCTCGACAAAGCCGAAGAGTCTTTCCTCCTGCTCAATTTCTCGATGAATCCGGTTCCAACCATGGAGGAATTCGTAACGACCATCCGATTCGTTGCCGGAATTCACCGCAGAAGGCCGCTCAACATCCCGCGAGCGGCGCTGCTTGGCGTGTCCTATCCGATCTCGTCTCTCGCAAAACTGCTCGGAATCGAAGCTTCTGTAAATCCTGTTCGAGTGCGAAAGCTGTTCCGCTCGACTTCCATTGACCCGAAGGTGCTGCGCGAACTGCATTATGTTCCGTATTTTTCATTCGTGCAGGCATTTGAAGACTGGAAAAGGGACGAGCCTGGAGACTTCGCTGCGCGATAACGAAATAATGTGCGAGATCACCGCGTGTCTACGCCTTGATATTCCGCGCCATTCCGCAGGGGCAACTGGAAGCACTGTGCGAGTTCATCCGCATGCTTGACGATGGTGCGCAGGCCATCACGAAAGAACTCGCGTGAATGAAGGCAGGTTTTAACAGGTCCCGTTTTTCTCGCTCCAGCGCGTAGAAGAATCAGGTCGCCTCTTTCTTATGAATGAAAGGGGCGACTCTGCATTCCAAGGATTCACAAGAGCACTGCCGGCGCGAAGATCATGATACGCGTGGAGACAAGTTGATGGAGATTACGATAGTCGGCATGGGTTATGTTGGGACAGTTTCTGCAGCATGCCTGGCCGCCGCGGGCAACAGCGTTTGGGGAGTCGACATAAACGCCGAAAAAGTGCGGACTATTAATGAGGGGAAAGCGCCAATTGTCGAACCTGATCTGAGCGAATTGATCGGGCGCACGCGTAAAGCAGGTAAACTGCATGCAACATGCGATCTCCGCGAGGCAGTAACAAGGAGCGACCTGACTTTTGTCGCAGTTGCAACTCCGAGCCGTGAAAACGGCGATATTGATGCGTCGCACTTGATTCGCGCCTGCAAGCAAATTGCGCAAGCTCTGGCTACCAACCGGAAGCAGATCGTTGTAATAAGAAGCAGCATCTTACCCACAGTTTTTGACCGCTGCCGTGAAGTGTTTGAAACCGAAGCCCCCGGCCGTATTGAGTTGTGTGCGAACCCGGAGTTTCTCCGAGAAGGTTCCGCGATTACCGATTTTGAAACCCCCCCGTTCACCTTGCTCGGGGTGGCCGATGATCAGGCTGAGAAAAAGCTTCGCGAGCTGTATCGGGAGATCCCGGCTCCGATTCTTGTTCTGGCTCCGAAGGAGGCCCTCCTCGTCAAATATGCGAGCAATGCCTTTCATGCGCTGAAGGCCACATTCGCGAACGAAATCGGCGCATTGTGCGACGGCTTGAACATCGATGGCCGGAACGTAATGTCCGTCTTCTGTAAGGATACAAAACTGAATATCTCCCAACGCTATCTCCTGCCGGGGTTCGCTTTTGGTGGTTCCTGTTTGCCAAAAGATGTACGCGCCCTCACTTATGCAGCCAAAATGAACGACTTGGAGCTTCCCCTGATAAGCTCGTTACTTCCGAGCAATCACTGCGTGATTCAGCGAGCCTTTACTCAGGTAGTACAGCGGAATGCCAGAAACATCGGATTGATAGGTTTGGCGTTCAAGTCCAATACCGACGACTTGAGAGAGAGTCCTTTTGTTGAATTAGC
The DNA here is from genome assembly GCA_963788435.1 of uncultured Acidobacteriota bacterium. Taxonomy (GTDB): domain Bacteria; phylum Acidobacteriota; class Terriglobia; order Terriglobales; family Acidobacteriaceae; genus Telmatobacter. The sequence continues at coordinate 47,053 of CAWBIG010000172.1, forward strand.
CGAGATGCTCCTGGGTAAGGGATATCACCTGAAGATTTACGATCCGAACGTGTTGCTGGCGAATGTAACGGGATCCAACAAAGCGTATATCGAAAAGATGATTCCGCATCTGTCCAGGCTGCTTGTATCCTCCGCGGCTGAGCTGACGGAATCCGAACTTCTCATCATTGGCCATAGGTATGCAAGCGCCGAGCAGTTCTTGAGGGAAACAGAAGTTCCCCAATTCCATTTGTGATCGCAAGCGCCGAATGTTGTATTTTGATCCGATGCAATCGGGCAGGTAGGTATTAGACGGCGTGGTCATGGCCTTGAGGGGTTTCTGGTTGCGGCGTCCACTTCCAGTGTGCTTTTTGAGAGGAATTGCGACGACTGCCGCGGCGCAAACATCGACAACGACGATCGTGACCATACCTCCCGCTGTTGCATTCGCTATGCCGAAGCCGATTGTTTAGCGACCAAGCTTCTGTTGCGGTTGCTTTTGCTTTTTGCCGGTTGCGATCAGGCCCATTTGAGGGGCCAGCAACCGAAAGCCTCCGGCTCTTCCGGAGGATCCGTACTGTTACCAAGGAGCATAATGACGTCGTTCCTCGATGGCGGAGACGATTTGCACGATCCGAAAAAGGGCAGGGAACCTGAGTCTATTGGAGTTTACCCTCGCCGAATTGCGGCATGAGCTTTCTGGAGGAAAGAGAATGGAAAGGGTTGCTCTGATAACGGGAATTACGGGCCAGGATGGCGCATATCTAACAAGGCTGCTATTGACAAAAGGCTACCTGGTGCATGGAATAAAGAGACGTTCCTCGTCGTTTAATACCGCACGGATCGATGAGGTCTATCAGGATCCTCATTTCCCCAAGGGCAAGATGCACCTTCACTACGGAGATATGACGGATGCGACGAATTTGATCCGCATTATTCAGTCCATACAGCCGGACGAGATATACAACCTTGCTGCGCAGAGCCACGTGCAAGTCAGTTTTGAAACGCCAGAATACACGGCAAATGCAGATGCACTTGGAGCCCTGCGCATACTGGAGGCTATTCGCATACTGGGGCTGGTGAGTAAGACCCGTTTTTATCAGGCATCGACGTCCGAATTGTACGGCAAGGTTCAGGAAGTCCCTCAGCGCGAAACAACGCCGTTTTATCCTCGAAGTCCTTACGGGGTGGCTAAGTTATACGCCTACTGGATCACGGTGAATTATCGGGAAGCCTATGGCATGCATGCCTCCAACGGCATTCTCTTCAATCATGAGAGTCCGATCCGCGGAGAAACATTTGTCACACGCAAGATCACTCGCGCGGTTGCCGCCATTTATCACGGCATCCAGGATGTGCTTTACATTGGCAACCTGGACGCCAAGCGTGACTGGGGACACGCCCGGGACTACGTTGAGGGAATGTGGCGCATCGTCCAGCAGGAACAATCGGGCGATTACGTTCTTGCGACCGGAGAGCACCACAGCGTCCGTGAGTTTGTTGAGGCTTCGTTCGCCCGTATCAGCAGAACCATCGAATGGCGCGGGCACGGAGTGGATGAAGTCGGAGTAGACGTTGCCAATGGCAGGGTCGTGGTGCGCGTCGACCGACGCTACTTCCGGCCTACTGAGGTGGATGAACTGCTCGGCGATCCATCGAAAGCGTACCGAGTGCTCGGATGGAAACATACAACCTCATTTCGGGATCTGGTCCATGAAATGCTGGAGTCGGATTTGAAAGTTATCAAGCAGGAGTCGGAAACACGAGAGGTTGGCCGTGAGCAAATTTGAGCTTGCCGGCCGCCGCGTATGGGTTGCGGGTCACCGTGGAATGGCGGGTTCTGCGATCCTCAGACGGCTACACACTGAGAATTGCGAATTAATGACCGTCTCGCGGTCCGACTTGGACTTGCTGTGCCAGAGGGATGTGAATAACTGGATGGCGGAGAAACGGATCGACGTCGTATTTCTTGCTGCCGCGAAGGTCGGCGGTATCCTCGCCAATGCCACGCATCCCGCTCGATTCCTTCACGAGAATCTTGTCATTGAGACGAATGTCATACATGCTTCCGCTGTTTCAGGAGTCGCTAAGCTGCTGTTTTTGGGCTCGTCCTGCATCTATCCACGCGACGCTGCGCAGCCAATGAAGGAAGAGGCGCTGCTCTCGGGGCCACTTGAGCCGACAAACGAATGGTACGCTATCGCCAAAATCGCTGGTATCAAGCTCTGCCAAGCGTACCGCCGTGAATACGGAAGCGACTTTATTGCAGTCATGCCGACCAATCTGTATGGGCCAGGTGACCGCTACGATGCGCAGGGCGGACATGTTGTTGCCGCCCTCATCATGAAGATCCACGCAGCCAAGGTCGCTGGCTGCGACACGGTGGAACTATGGGGAACGGGCACGCCGCGTCGAGAGTTTCTTTTCTCTGAGGATTTGGCCGATGCCTGTGTCTTCGTGATCAAGAACTATTCCGGGGAAGTGGCGTTGAACGTCGGTACCGGCAGCGATATGACGATCCTTGATCTCGCCGAGCGCGTCGCCAGGATCGTCGGGTGGCATGGATTGTTCACTTTTGACCATTCAAAGCCTGACGGAATGCCTCGCAAAGTCATGGATGTGAGCCGATTGGCGAATTTGGGTTGGATCGCCCACACAGACCTTGATACGGGCTTAAGGGATGCTTATCAATGGTATATACGCAACATTGCTCAGTGAAAGGAAGTTTTGAAAGGATGGTCGGCCGCCGGTTAGCATCAAAGCCGAACGTTTTAGATGCCTTTGAGACATTCGTTCGACAAAGCCGCGGAATGGAATCTTTGAAACCACGCGCGACCGCACCGTGGCTGGCCCGAAAAGAGTCCGCATGCGCCTCGTCCACGAATAGGCGCGTTGCGTCGAAAAGTCGAATCAGCCGCCCAGATACAAGTAACACTGGACAACCGCTAATTCCTCCCTCGCAGTCCATACCTGTTTATGGCCCTCCGGAGTTTCTTCCTCACGATTCTCATGTCTAAAGACCACGAATTCATTTCTCCCAATGCCATGCTCCTTCGCCCGAACGAATCAGAACGCCCACCACAGGATGATAAAATGGCTAGAGATTTAGAAACGCCGGAGGTGGACTGGAGTCCGCGAGCCGATACACGCCAGGAATCAATGATCTCTACCGAAAAGGTGCATCCGCTCGTGCCAAATAGCCCCGATTTGACGGCAACCATTGTTATTTGCACTCGCAACCGGCCCGTCGAATTGAGGGGTTGCCTCAATGCAATCTCTTGCTTGGAGCGGGTTCCGGATGAAGTACTAGTCATCGACAATACTGCCGGCAACAAAGAGACGGAGAGTGTCTCGCGTGAATTTGGCGCGACCTATATTATCGAATCGATTAGGGGATTGAGCTATGCGCGGAATCGCGGAATGCGAGAGAGCCATTCGGCAATCGTCGTTTACCTGGACGATGATGCGTTTCCCGAAGAGAAATGGCTCGGGGCTCTCCTCGAGCCATTTACGAATCCGCAGATCGGACTTGTGACCGGTGCGGTCACCGAATCAAGCGCTTGTCTCCCCAGTCATGGAAACGAAATGTGCGGCATCCTCGACAATTCGGATCCAGATTGGTTTGAAATTGCAGCCTACGGAGGCTTGGGCATTGGCACCAACATGGCAATTCGCAGAGACCGGTGCAAAGGCTGGACGGTGTTCGATGAGCGAATGGGGCGAGGAGCACCGCTGGAGGGCATGGAAGAGCACCACGCATTCGTGAGACTCGTGTACCGCGGAAATCGAGCCGTGCACGTGCCTGATGCTGTGGTCGTTCACACGTCTCAAAGGTGCGCCGATGTAGTTCTCGAAGCGCGGAACTCCTTTGCTTATTGGCTGATTCTATTCTCGGAGTATCCTCATCAGCGTAAGAACCTCGTCCGTTTTCTGGTGCGCCGGTTGTTTCACCGTCCACTCGGATGGCACCGGGAATCTCCAGATCCGGGGGGAATTGTGGGAAGCAGTTTGCTGTCGCTTCTGAAGGCTGGCCTGGCTGGAGGCCTTCTTTACCTGCGAAATCGGAAACCGAAAGTAAAATAGCGGATTCGTGATTTTCCAGGTCCGCCATCGCAGGTAGCTTCGGCAGTTGCTCGAGCAGTTTTCTGGCCAAGTAGGTTTTACGGTAAGCGTATCGCTGGCCACTGAAGAAGCCAGGATCCCCGCAGCGTTACTAGCCGTGCATTTCCGAGGAGTGGGCAAACGACAAGGAGCGGCTCAAGCAGGCCATGACATCGCGCTCGATGCGTGTGGGCCAGGACGATTCGAAGTCGGTGACGAATCCCGGCACTCAGTGGCCCGAATACGTCGCGGTCTCTTCATGGCTGACAGTTCGCCACGACTGATCGCAATCTCGTAAGTACCTGAGTTGGGCCGAATACGCCTGATCATTACCACCCCAGATTCAGTCCAAGATTGTGGGTAATCGAGAGACTCGGCGTACGCTTACGGAAGTTGTAAGGTGTTTCCTGGGGAAGGCGGTTGAAAAAAGAAGCCCGCTGTTCGAGCAGGCTGTTACAAAACGGTCATTTGAGGGTCGTCGCGACTTGGGGTGCGAGGGGTCGACAGTTCAAATCTGCCCGTCCCGACCATTCAGCTCCCCTTTCTCAGTTGTTTATGACGACGCTCATCGTTGGCATTTTTCTTCCACTTGTCCAATTGTGACGGAATCTCTACGCTATCCAAGGCGGTCGCGGCCTTCCGCCTTGCTTCCTGTCTGGTTTGCGTGTCAGTTTGCTCACTGCATGGAATCGGTCAAGGAACGCGGCGGGTTGGGCGAAGGCTGCGGGCAGTTTGTGGACTGCGCTAGAATAACGAAACTAATGCTTTGAGAGGTGCTCTTGCAGAGTAGTCCTGAGAATGCCCATTCTACCAGCACGGCTGAGACGAAGTTTTCATTTCTTGCGGCCTCTTTGCTCGTTTTGACGGTCGCCGCGTCAATGTTTTGGTCTCATTACAAGTTGCTTTGGATCGATGAGCAGATGGTGCTATGGACTGACAGCGTGCCAACCGTGAGCCAAGTCGCCGATATTCAAATGCATTACCCAATCTCGCTAGACCCGGTCGCCTACCACGAAATCGAACATGCGGCGCTTCGACTTTTTGGCTCAGAGGCGTTCGGACTTCGGCTTCCGTCGCAGGCAGGCTTCCTCCTGATGCAGATTTGTCTCTTCGTTTTTGTCCGCCGCATTGCCGGAAAAAATGCTGCAGCCATCGCGCTCGCGTTTCCCGTTTTAACCGGAGCGTTCTACTATGCTCAGGAAGGTCGCCCGTATGGGTTGATGCTCGGCTTCTATGCACTCGCGATGGTAAGCTGGCAGACCGCGGCGCGACGGACACTTAACCGTGCCGTCGCGCTTGTTACGCTCGCAACTGCCGTTTTTCTTGCAATCAACGTCCACTACTACGGTCTTCTGGTTTTGGTCCCACTTATTGCGGCGGAGTCGGTCCGAACAATGGTGAACCGGAGGATTGATTTACCGGTGTGGACAGCGCTTTGCGCTGGAGGCTGCGGAATGTTGCTGCTTCTTCCGACCGTCGGGGCTGCGAGGATGTTCCTCGCGCACTGGTGGGACCGGACAGCAGCCACCTTGGTTCATGTTGCAGAGGCATACTTTATGGCGATGCCTCATTTCACTGTGGACCATAATTCTCCCAGATGGCTAATGGCGGCCTTCGGCGTTTTCTGCCTGCTCCTCCTCGTTGGCTGTCTCCCGAATATTCGAATTTGGTGCGAACGCGGGATCCTCCCCGAAGCAGTCCTGGTCGGATCGCTAATGGCTTTGCCGATCTTCGGGTTCTTATTGGCCCTTGTGACCCACGATATGGAGCCTCGATACCTGGTAGGTACAGTTCTCGGAGTTTCCTCCTTTGTGGCAGTTTCGCTCTCCCCGTTGTTGCGTGGCCGACGCAGCGCCGTACTTACGTGCTTGCTGGTTTTCGCGGTAATCCTGTCGGGGCTTGCGCACACCCTGCGAGCGCGAAGCGAAACTGAAGACACGATTGCGAGCTTTCAGGTTACACCAGAGGTCAAGTCGGCGCTGCTTGCGAGTCCGACGAAGATGCTGTACGTTGCGAGTGCGTTTGTTTTCTCTCAACTAAGTCAGTACGAACCGGATCCTGATTTGCGCTCAAGAATGGCGTTTCTTTACTCCGAGGCCGAGGCAGTACGCTATTCGCAAATGGACACCGATACTCTTACAGCACAGCATCTGGGCCGATTTACTTCTTTGAATACCGAATCGTTCGAGTCATTGGCGTCATTGCCCGGCGATCATCTTTACCTATGGGTGACTCCTGGGCGGACCGGTCCGGACTGGGTCATTTCTGCGTCAGAGCTTGGCGGGGCAAAGATATTGCCGGTGGGAAGGTTGGCGCACGGTCAGGTCCTGTCCCTATCCTTTGCGCACAAGCTGCAGTAGTCGACATTCTCAAAAGGCCGCCCCAACTGGACACACCAGACTGTGCCATAACTGTGACGCGACCCGGCTCAAAGCCGGAGTGTTTTATTCGTGCCGTGATTTGTTCTGGCCCAAAGGAAAAAAGATCGAAAAGAATCGAGGGAATCTTCTTTGGAACCTTGGGGTGGGTACCCTGGAGCTTCTATTGTTGGCGGTCCTTACGTTCGAGAGTTTTACGAATGAATTTTCGCTCCTTTGGATTTTCTGTATTTCATCATTCCTCGCGGTGCTTCTTATATGGTCCGTGACCTTTATGCGCGGAGCAGGAAAAAATCTGGCTTGAAAGGGTTTTTAACCCGCGGTTTGTTGACTGCTTTTTTTCTCGATAGGAGTCGTTATGGGTCTCAAATGTTTTTTTACTCTTATCGGTTGTTTTTTCCTTGGATGGGTTCCCACCCTCCAGGCCGGGGTCGTCTCCCTGACGGACGCAGAAGTCTTGCGTCTTCGGGCCCTGGTGCCGGCCTCCCCGGATGCCGGCCGTTGCGCAAAGTCCATCCTCCATCAGGCCCAAGAGGCTCTCGGCTTGACTCCCCATCCCATATCACGAATTCAGATGGCTGGGGTCTTGCAGGGAAGCGACGAAAAAACAAAAACCCAGGGAGCCATCAAAGATTTGCAGTACCTGCGGGCTCTAGGGTTGGCCTATGCCTTGACGGACGATGTCCGTTACCTCAACCAAGGAGTGACATACTTGACGGCCTGGGCCCAGACTTGCCAGCCCACCGAAGATCCGATCGACGCGACGACTCTAGAACCCCTTTTGGAATCCTATGAACTCTTGCGGCCCCGGATGGAGGAGACGGATCGAAAGACCGTGGATGAATGGGTGAAGTCGGTGGCCTATACGCTCCGGGATTCGGATAATCCACGGAAAGGCAGTCATTGGAACAATCATCAGACCCATCGTTTAAAAACCATCGCCATGGTTGCTTTCCTGTTGAATGACTCGGATTTAGAAAAACAGACTCTGGATTCCCTGAAAATCTTGATGGAAAAAAACCTAAACCCTGATGGGACCACGCTGGATTTCCTGCAACGGGACGCCCTTCATTACCATTTTTATGACCTGCAGGCTTTTATCCGGATCGCCATCCTTTACCAAAG
>CAWBIG010000173.1:0-3099 GCA_963788435.1 uncultured Acidobacteriota bacterium
TAGGCGATCATAAAGGATGAGCCGGATCGCGCGCCGACGCCAGAGGCTGGCATGGAAGCCTGACTTCAAGCCGCCAGTTTCCTTTTCCTCACGCGAATGGGGCGGATCAGAATTTCAGCGGGAATCTTCAATTGACGATTGAGTTTTTGAATCATCGCGAGCGATAGCGCCCGGTCGCGGCGGAGAACTTCGTAAACCCGGGTCCGATTGCCGATGATTCCGATCAGAGCCTTCTTGTCCATGCCCTGCTGCTCCAGCCGGAATTTGATGGCCTCAATCGGGTCCGGCAAATCCATCGGAAAGTGAGTCTCCTCCCAGGCCTCCACCAGCGTGATGAGAATCTCCAGGCCGTCGCCGTCCGCTGTGCCTTCCTCAGCGCCCCACAGCCTCTCGATCTCCTTGAGGGCAAACTCGTGGTCGGCGTCACTCTTGATGGGTTTGAGTTGCATATTGCGCCGTCCTCACGTCGATTGTGTCGTATTGTCTGTGGCTTCCCAGCCATTTGATGAAGATCGTTGACCGCTTGTAGTCCACGGAAAATACGAGCCGATACGCATTTCCTTTGATATTGAAGACCACCCGATCCGCACCCACAATGCTGGCATGGGCATAACTCGCCTTGATTTCGGTGGAGTTCTTCCATTGTGCATGTCGCGCCTCATGAAACCAGGCATCGAGCGCAATCTTGAGCGCGCGATGATCCTTGCTCCCCTGCACCTTCTTCAAGAACCAGGTCAAGGTGCTTCTGGCGATGATGCGCACAGTAAAGACTCTATCATGTGCCCAATATGGGTACAACGTGCACTCGGCTGTTGTGCCTGATCGAGCCAGAAGCCTGAAGCCCGTTCCCGCCAATCGCCCGATGGTAATCTATCCTCTAGAGACGCCGCGCGCAGATTCGCCTTTTTCGCGCCTTTGAGCGCGCTCCTTAACTCCGCACGAAAGCGCCGGACCAATACTTTCGCCTTCCCAATGGACGCTCGCCTCATCCGCAATTTCGCCATCATCGCCCACATCGACCACGGCAAGTCGACGCTCTCCGACCGCCTGCTGGAGCTGACCGGCTCGCTCTCCATGCGCGAGATGCACGACCAGGTGCTGGACGACATGGACCTCGAGCGCGAGCGCGGCATCACCATAAAGGCCCACGCCGTGCGCATGATGTACAAGGCCCAGGACGGCGAAACCTACCAGCTCAACCTCATCGATACCCCCGGCCACGTGGATTTCAGCTATGAAGTCTCCCGCTCGCTTTCCTCCTGCGAGGGCGCGCTGCTGGTGGTGGACGCCAGCCAGGGCGTAGAGGCCCAGACCCTGGCCAACGCCTATCTCGCCATCAACCACGGCCTGGAAATCATCCCTGTCATCAACAAGATCGACCTTCCCTCGGCTGATGTTGTCGCAACCCAGGAGGCCATTGAGAAAGCAGTCGGACTGGACGCCACGGACGCCATCCCGGTGAGTGCCAAGACCGGCCAGGGCGTCGCCGACGTGCTTGAGGCCATCGTCCATCGCCTGCCCGCGCCCAAGGGCGACCCCAATGCGCCTCTCCAGGCCCTTATTTTCGACTCCTGGTTCGATCCCTACCGCGGCGTTATCGTGCTGGTCCGCGTGATGCAGGGAACCATGCGCAAGGGCCAGCACATCCGCCTGATGTCGAACAGCAAGGCCTTCGATATCGAGTCCATCGGGGTGCTCACGCCCAAGCCCGTTGAGATCGCCGAACTCTCCGCCGGCGAGGTTGGCCTCTTCGGCGCCACCATCAAAACCGTAAGCGACACCAAGATCGGCGATACCGTCACCGACGACGCCAACCCCGCCGCCGCCCAGCTCCCCGGCTTTGAAGACATCAAGCCCATGGTCTTCGCCGGCCTCTACACCGTGGACTCCCACGAGCACACCCTGCTCCGCGACGCCCTTGAAAAACTCCGCCTCAACGACAGCTCCTTCTTCTTCGAGCCGGAAAGCTCCACCGCGCTTGGCTTCGGCTTCCGCTGCGGCTTTCTCGGCCTGCTGCACATGGAGATCATCCAGGAACGCCTGGAGCGCGAATATGAGCTGGACCTGATCACCACCGCGCCCAGCGTCCGCTATCACATCACGCTGACCGACGGCTCCATCCTGGAGGTCGACAATCCCTCCCGCTGGCCCGAGGCCACTAACATCGAATCCATCCGCGAGCCGGTGATTACCGCCAAAATCCTCACCAACGAGGAATACGTCGGCGGCATCCTGAAGCTGGTGGAAGAAAAGCGCGGCCAGCAGGTCAACTTCGAATACGTTACTCCCACGCGCGTCCTGCTCACTTACGAGCTGCCGCTCAACGAGATCGTGCTCGACTTCTACGACCGCCTCAAGTCCATCTCCCGCGGCTACGCCTCGCTCGATTACCAGCTCCATGGCGAGTGGGAGTCGCCCATGGTCAAGATGGACATCCTGGTCTCCGGCGAGCCCGTCGACGCGCTCTCCATCATCGTCCATCGTGATCACGCCTACGAGCGCGGCAAGGCGCTGGTTTCCAAAATGCGCGAGCTCATTCCCCGCCAGCAGTTTGAGGTCGCTATTCAGGCCGCCATTGGAGCCAAGGTCATTGCCCGCGAAACCGTCTCCGCCCTGCGCAAAAACGTGCTCGCCAAATGTTACGGAGGTGACATTAGCCGCAAACGGAAGTTGCTGGAAAAACAGAAGGAAGGCAAGAAGCGGATGAAGCGGATCGGCAAGGTCGACATCCCCCAGGAAGAGCAATACATTTTCTCCGGGGCCGGCTTGAGTTCATTACGTATTGCTCAGGCGCGGGCTGATCGCGCGCGCCACATGGATGGGCCGGCTCCCCGCCGCGACGGACTGTTGACTGCCGTCCGGCAGGGTAATCTGGATGTTACTCATAGGAAATATAAGGTTAACACGCGGCCGTTGTCTTCCATGTTTTGTCCTGTTTTATCGGCGTGAGTCGCGGTAGGGACGCCCGTTGCCGGACGCCCCCGCACGGATCCGTACGAGCCGCTTTCGCGCATACGGCTCTTACCGCGGGTACTTAGCGTCAAAGCGAACCCCAGGGAGCGGATGCAGAATTCGCGGCGTAGGCAGAAAACGATCCAC
>CAWBIG010000174.1:0-72128 GCA_963788435.1 uncultured Acidobacteriota bacterium
GCTTCTGCCCGCGTGCTCGACGTTACGTATTGCTGAGATCGAGTTTGCAGGAGTCACCTTCGATGCCCCGCACAGGAATGAGGGCCGGTCAACCATCCAGGATCATCCGGACGGCTGTCTCGAACAGCTAGCCGAAGCCTCGCTCGACACCGACTGGGGCCTGCGCGACGTTTCAAACGAAGAGAAGATTTACGACGGCATGAGCTATCACCAGGGCTCGGTGTGGCCGCTGTTCACAGGCTGGGCCGCGCTGGCCGAGTTCCGCGGCAACCAGCCGCTCGCCGGCTACCGTATGCTGATGCAGAATGCCAACCTGACCTGGGCCGAAGATCTCGGCGCCGACACCGAGCTATTGAGCGGCGATTTCTCTGTGCCCTTCGGCCGCAGCACCAGCCATCAGCTCTGGTCGAGCGCCATGGTCATCACCCCCACGCTGCGCGGGCTCTTCGGCATCAGCATCGACGCGCAGACCAAGACCATCACGGTGAACCCGCATCTGCCGGCGAGCTGGGATCACGCCAGCGTTGAACACATCGAACTACCGGAATCGTCGGCTTCCCTCACGTTTAGCAGGACAGGCGACACTCTAACCGCTGAACTCTCACCAGACCCGAAGTTGCGCGGTTGGAAGATTCGCAGCGACGTTAGCGGATCGAAGGCTGGAGAGACGGAGAACGGAATGGAAGGCGTCCGAATCCCATTGCTGCCCATTGCGATTTCTCAGCCTAATACGCCTTCGTTGCCCGGCGATCGCACGAGCGAAGTACGAGTGTTAAGCGAGAAGTGGGAGGCGAATCGCGCCACGCTTGTCTTCGAGGGAAGGGCAGGTGAGCAAGCGAGTTTCGGCATACTGCGCAGCCGATTCTTGCCGCATCTCAAGTTCGCCAGTCCTCAGAACAAGGGCATAGCCGACGGCGACACGGAGCATCTGGCCGAGTCTGTAATTGAGATCGATGGCGGCCAAGACCCCAAGTCTCCGATGGGACTATTCGTTCACTTCCCACCCGGCGAAGGCTGGAAGACCATCACCGTCACCCTCACCTGGTAGCGCCATTCCGCGTCTCTTGCGGTATATCTAGGCTGATGGCTTCCCATAGTCGCGCTGCTCATTATTTCGCCGCTCTCTTCTTCTTCGCGCTCTCAACCGCCGTGCTTCACGCCCAGCCCGCGTCCACGCACTCTCCCTGGGCCATCGCCATCCACGGTGGCGGCGGAGAAGAAGAATGGCTGCACATGGACGCCGCCACCGCCGCTGCTTATCACGCCTCGCTCTCCCGCGCGCTCGCCGCCGGCACAGCCGTCCTTAAAAAGCACGGCACCGCGCTCGACGCCGTTGAAGCCGCCGTCGAAGTCCTCGAAGACGATCCGCTATTCAACGCCGGCCGCGGAGCAGCCTTCGCCGCCGACGGCAGCACCGAGATGGACGCCTCTATCATGAACGGCGTCGATCTCGCCGGCGGCGGCGTGGCCTGCGTCCACTCCACGCGCCATCCCATCGCCCTCGCGCGAGCCGTCATGGAGCGCACGCCCTACGTGCTGATGGTTGGCACGGGCGCGGATGCATTCTCTCACGAGCGGGGTCTGGAGCAGGAACCAGCAAGCTTCTTCTTTACCGAAATGCGCTGGCACGAGTTTGAAGGCGTTATGAAGGCGAGCGGCAAGCCCATTCCGCCGCGACCAGCCGGCGTGCCTCCCGAACCGGCGACGACCGGACCTTCAGGCAGTGCATCCCTCACGCCGCACAACCTCTTCTACCATCGCTTCGGCACCGTCGGCGCCGTCGCCCGCGATAGCGACGGCCAGCTAGCAGCGGCCACTTCCACCGGCGGCATGCAGGGCAAGCTGCCCGGCCGCGTCGGCGACTCGCCCATCCTCGGCGCCGGAACCTACGCCGACGACCGCGGCTGCGCCGTCTCCGGCACCGGCGTGGGCGAGTACTTCATCCGCCTCTCGCTGGCGCACTCCATCGGCGCCCTTTGCCGCCAGGGCCGCTCGCCCCAGCAAGCCGCCGACCAGCTCATCCATCACGACCTGCCCAAGCTCAAAGGCGGCGAAGGCGGCGTCATCGTCCTCGGCGCGACCGGCCAGGCGATCTGGAGCAACAACACGCTGGGCCTGTTCCACGCGCGCCAGTCTGAAGGCTCGCAGCCGGAGATCTGGGTGAAATAAAATGCATCGGGTGCCCCACCTTGCGCCTTCTTTCTGGCGCAAGGGTGGGAAGCCAAACCCGCTATGGCTGCATCGCCCGCCACAGCGCCCCGCGAATCGGATCCACCGCGTCGGCCACAAAACCGATCTCCGGATACCGCGCCCGCAGCGACGCTTCCAGCGCTCCCCGCTCCCAGCGCACATTCTTCAGGATGCTCCCGGCCACCGCTACTTCCGGAACCGTGAAACCCGCTCCCTCGTTCGCCCGCATGCGCTCGATCAACAGCCCGGCAAGATACGCCAGGTCGCGGCCGCCTTGTTCAAGAATCTCCGTTGCAATCGGATCGCCGGCATCCGCGGCGGCGGCCACTTCACGCGCAAACTGCGATCCATACCGCTGCGGCAACTGCGCGTTGGCAAACTCAATCAATGCGTTCTCGCTGGGCAGCTTCCACAGTTTCCGAGCGCGCTCCAGCAAATCCGTCGCCCGGCCCTCGTCGCGCGCCAGGAACCCGCGCCGCAGGCCTTCCACGCCAATCCAATGCCCCGCGCCCTGATCGGCCAGGATCGGCCCCCATCCGCCGGCGCGAATGATGTTGCCGTGCCCGTCCCGCGCGGCCACATTCGATCCCGTCCCCGCCAGCACCAGCACACCGCGGCCGCCCCTACCGCCCGAACGGAACGCCGCATCCAGCGCAATCTCCACATCGCCCACAATCACCAGCTCGCCGCCCACGCGCGCCGCAAAATTCTCCCGCAACCAATCCGTCACCAGCGGAACAGTCTCGCCCGAGGTCCCGATGCAGATGCGCCCCACCTGCCGCGGACTCACGCCCGTCCGCTGCTCCAATTCGCTGAGCGCCTGCTCCAGGTTTGCGCGGGCCTGCGCGTCGTCGGTATTGGTGCGCTTGATAGTCCCGCAGCGCACGCGCGCCAGCTCGCGCTCCTCATCGGCCAGCAGAAACTCCGCCTTCGTTCCTCCCGCATCCACCGCCAGGTAATACGCCATCCCGACTTCGCTCCCACTTACGCCTTGTCCTCAAACGAAGCAGCCGGGCGAGGCTCGCCGGACCGTCCGCCTGTTCCTAACTCACCGCTTCTGAATCCGCATCGGCATCGGCATCACCGCGGTTGCGCGCATTTCGCCAATCGCTCGCCATATGGTAACCTGCGATTGCTTCGATCGATGGCACAATGCCAGCAATGAACTTGGAGGGTTGATTTGCGTGCATGATGGGAACCATAAACTAGTTTCTATTCCAAATCAAAAGCCGCTGTTGAAGACTCGCATTCTTGCCCACATTCAAATCATGCGGCTCGATCACTCCATCAAAAATATATTCGTCATTCCCGGCATCGTGATCCCCCTGAGCGTACTGGGCGCCTCCGCGTTCACCCTTCATCTGCTCAGAAACATTATTGTGGGTTTCATTGCCACCACCTTGATTGCGTGCAGCAACTATGTGCTGAACGAACTTCTGGATGCTCCATTCGATCGATTGCATCCAGCAAAGAAACACCGGCCCGCCGCTCAGGGCCTGATCTCGGCCCCCATCGCCTATGGGCAATGGATTCTGTTGATGGCCGCCGGCATAGCTCTGTCTTTGACCATTTCCGTTCCCTTTGCCGTCACTGCCGCTTCGCTATGGATCATGGGTTGCGTGTACAACATCCCGCCGGTCCGGTCAAAGGATCGGGTATATGTCGACGTACTGTCTGAATCCGTCAACAATCCGCTGAGAATGCTTTTGGGCTGGTATATGGTCACAACGGCGCTGGTTCCGCCCATCTCGCTTTTGATCTGCTACTGGATGGCCGGATGCTACCTGATGGCGCTGAAGAGGTTCAGTGAGTATCGCGAGATTGGCGACGCCAAAGTCGCCGGGGCCTATAGAAAATCGTTCCAACGATACACCGAGGAATCGCTCCTGGTATCGGTGAGTTTCTACGCCGCCGCGGCGATGCTGTTTCTCGGCGCTTTCATCATTCGCTATCGGATTGAGCTGGTTCTTGTGCTCCCGCTCATCGCCCTTCTCATGTCAACGTATTTCGCCCTCGCGTTCAAGCGAAACAGCGCGGTTCAGAATCCGGAAAAGCTCTACCGCGAACCTTTGTTGATGATTGAAGCCACGCTGCTCTCCGTGTTGATGGTCGCCCTGCTCTATGTCAATGTGCCCGTCCTGGGCCGGATATTCTCACCAACGCTTCCTTCTGCGCTGGGCCGGTAGGCGCTCGATGAGAGGACAGGCCGAAGCGATCACGTTCTTGCGCATTGGATGAAATGGGAGAAATTGAAAATGGGGGAGCACTTAGACGTTCGTGCCGCGAGATGGTTCGCGGTTTACACAATTGCGGCACTCGCTGCCGTCTTTATCCTCCCGTACTATTTCCCTTTGACTCCATCGGCGTCGGCTTCCTATCTCTTTGGCTACAACAACCGCGCCGCGGTTTTGATTCTGCTGATCCTCGTAGCTGCTGGAGTAATAGGGACGCGCGGATTGCATTTGCGTTTCTTGGCATCAGCGAACTCGCTACCTATTCGACGGAAAGTGTTTTTGTATTCCCTGGTTGCTGTCGTCCTGGTGTGCGCCGCATTGTATTTACTTACCGGCAGGCTGGGCGGATTTGGAGAGTCCGGTTACGAGATTGATCGAATCTGGCTAACATCCATTGGAAAGCGGCCTTATATCGATTTCGAGTGGCCTTTCGGTGTTATTTCCCTTTACGTCCCTCTTGCCATTCACGGCCTTCTTTCCCTGAGCATTCCCCAGGCCTATTACATGTTTTGGTGCCTGAACTGCCTTGCCGGAGCCTGGCTCTTGTATGAAGTGCTGAACGCAATTGACTACCCTTCAGAACGCAAGACCTCCATCTATCTGCTCCTGTTTTGCGGATGGTTCCTTGCCATTCTGAATCTGGGAACTCACTATACCCTGACCAGATATGCGCTGCCTCTTTACTTTGTCCTGGTTATAGAGCGCCGCATAAGTCGTGGAGACGCTAGTTCGTATGTGATCGCTGACCTCGAGATTCTGCTCTTCACTGTGGTTTTGCTTTTATACTCTCCAGAAACGGCGATTGCTTACGGGATAACTTCCCTGGCGCTGTTTCCGATTCTGGCTCGAAGACGGGATGCCGCGTTCCTTGCCGCGTTTGCAACTCTCTTGCCGGCTCTCGCCGTGCTCTTCGTCACCGCTTCTAGGGTTCACGTTCTTGATACAGTCTTTGCTTCCGGCGGCGGAGCCGATAGCTTTCCGGTATTCCTCTGCCTGCACATTCTGCTCTTCTTTGTCGTCATTTTCGTTTGTGCGTGTTATGCATACCGTCAGATTACCGAACCCCGCATGCGGGGGAATTCTCTAGGCTTGATTGCTTATTCGGTGCTGATGCTTCCCGCCGCATTGGGAAGATGCGACCCGGGCCACACCCTGCTCAACGGCCTTGGCGTCTTTGCAGTTTTTCTCTTATGCGCATCCAACAGCGCGCGCTTTTGGAAGCCTGCCAGGACGGCATTCATTTTGATCCTGCTCGTGATTGCATCGCTTAGCGGGCTCTGGTTCTACCTTCCTTTATTTGCCCGCGGCACCATTCGCGCCCTCGCGGGAGGCGGAGAAGACAGCTACATGAGCAGATTGCTGTTGGGCGGCGGCCGGTATTACATCCAGCATTTTGTCTCGGCCGATCGCAAGCAGCAATGGCAGCAGCGGCTCGAATCGCTTTCCCGTGAAGGGGAACCCGATTTGTCCGTCGTATTTCCGCAATGGCACGGCGGCTATCTCGCGCCTTTTGGCTTCCGGCCCAATGGATTCGGAACCGATTTAACTACGCAGGTCTATTATGGGAATTACGAGGATGTGGAGAACGCCAATACTCCGACGGCAATTGCGGAGAAAATTGCCGAAATGCGTACCCATCCAGGCGACGCGCTACTGCTCCCCAGGTCTTACTTTGATAGCTGCGTGATCGACGTTCCCGCCCAACGACGGACACTGGAGATACTTTTTGCTTTCCCTTACTGGAAAGCTCCAGCCCATCTCGAGAGCGTGCGCCTGCCGTTGTGCATTTATATTCGGCAACAGTACAGTCTGGCCGTGCCGCCGACTGAAAAGACTTATGGCTATGGTTTGTGGATCAACAATGCGAATGGTCAGGCAGCAGCACCGATACCAGGCGGATAGAAGAAACTGGAAACATGACGCCCTCCTGGGAACGAGAAATCCGCTTCTGTTTCAATTTGACGGTGTCCAGGGAGTCTTCAGCAGGATCTCGAATAGCTCGGGGTCAGCTACAGCCTTGAGATAGTATTGCCCCGAAGACAATTGCGAATTCCAGTTGCTGAGTCCAGTACTTGGATTGACTGTATTTGTGCTGTCTGCGCTGGTGATCCAGCCCCATTCGCCGTACACCGTATACTCCAACGCCATCGAATCCTCATCGGAATCGACGGATAGAGTCTGGGAAGCGAACGCATACGCGGTTGGGTTCGACGCGGGCAGCGAGGAAACAGGAACCTCCGTTTTCACTTGCTCGGCACCGGTGTTAATCGGGACCGTATACACCGGCGGATAGCCGTTTGCCGCAGTGACATGGGCAAAGAATGCCGCGCACGATGAGACGTCATTCTGGCAGTTATATTCGGCTCCGGCGGGCACTTTGCCGTTCATAACCACGAATTGTCTGACATATCGTTGCTCCATCTGCTCGCCTGTCAGGGGACTTATAGTATCCGGCGGGGAGTTACGAAAAGCCTCTTCGCAGGTCAGCGGGCCTGTGATGACGTAGTCGAGACCTTGACTCGCTCCGCTGGAGACGTATTGGGCCACCGACTCTCGAAGAACCCGTGTGCAACTTGGATAATTGGCGCAGGTATCCCCCGAATCGAACTTATTGACCACCGCGACGTTCCATGGTGCGGACTGGTTCGCTTCGCAACCGGGCGTCCAGGCACCCACTGGGTAGAGGTTCGAATGGCCATAGTAATCGCGAAACAGGCGGAGGGTCGGCGCTCCAAGTCGCGAATGGCCGCTGGATACCATTCCCCACACTTTTACATAGCCCAAATCGATCCAGTGATTGAGGATCGGCTGCGTAACGGCACAGTCGATATCGCCGTCACAATCGTCGTCATAAACAATGTTGACCGGGCTTTGTGGTGGATTGGCAAGGTGAACGTGAACGCCGATGCAGCCGGCAACGAGGGCCAGAAGGATCGGCGCTGCCGTGCAGGCCAGGCGGCGTAACAAGCGAAACCTGCCCTCCGCGGTCGAGGATCGCTGCTTATGCTTCGTCTCAGGCATCCTGGAGTGGGCCGAAAGGGTGCCGCGTAAAGCGGTCAGGAGTTGCGGCGGCGGTTCTTTGATGGCTCAAACATTATACTTGTTGGCCGCTCAGATCCGCATCGGCATCAGCACATAACGTGACTTGTACTCCGCATCCGGGTCCTCCGGCCGCATTTGCCCCGCGCTCTGCGCATCCTTGAACTCCAGCCGCACCTCGCCCTCGTTGCCTAGCGCCTTCAGAAACTCCAGAATGTAAATCGAGTTAAATCCGACCGCAATGGGATCGCTCGAGTACGGCGTGTCGATCGTGTCCTCGGATTCTCCGCTTTCGGCGGAACTCGAGCTGATCTTCAGCTCGTTCCCCTCCAGGCGCAGCCGCACCGCGCCGGACCGCTCGTCGGCAAATTGCGCCACCCGCTGGATGGACTGAGCCAGCTCGCTCGCCCGAACCACGGCAAACTTGGTGTTGTCGCGGGGCATCACCGCTTCGTAGTTGGGGAAGTTGCCGTTCAGCTTGCGCGAGCTTAGCGTACGGTGCCCCAGCCGGAAGAACAGGGTGTGATCGTCATCGGCAAACTCCACCTTGGACTCGCCCGCGTCCGACAGCAGCGCCTGCAGCTCGCCCAGCGCCTTGCGCGGAATCAGCACCCGCCGCTCTCCGCTCATGCCCTCCAGCGCCTCGCCTGGCTTCTCCACGAATGACAACCGATGCCCGTCCGTCGCCACCATCGCAATCGACTCCGCTTTCAGCACCATCAGTGCCCCGTTCAGGGTGTAGCGCGACTCCTCGTTTGAGATGGCGAAGATGGTGCGCGCAATCAGCGTGTGCATCACGTTCGCGGGAATCGTCGTCACCGCAACCGTGGGAAACTCCGGCACCTGCGGATAGTTCGCCCGCGCCATCCCCACCATCTTCGTGTTCGACCGCCCGCTGCGGATCTGCACCCAGTGGTTCTCCAGCAGCTTGATGGAAATATCGCCGTCCGGAAGCAGCTTCACGTAGTCGTACAGCTTGCGCGCGGGAATCGTGCACGCCCCCGCCTTCTTCACCTTCACCGGCGCGCTGGTGCGGATGGCCTGGTCCAAATCCGTCGCCGTAATCTGCAGCCGGTCGCCTTCCGCCTCGATCAAAAAATTCGACAGAATTGGAATGGTCGTCTTGCGCTCTACCACGCTCTGCGTCGCCGTCAGCTCCTTCACCAGTTCAGCCCGGCTTACCGTTATCTCCATCGCTGCCCCCTGTGCTGCCGGCCGTTCCACTTCTTCCACGATCGACATCCGCCCACCTTGCCTCTGCTGGTCTGCCAACCCATCCAGGCTTAGCTGGCCCCAATCTACAACACCCCGCGGGCCGCCGGAAAACCTCTTGCCCTTTGCCCTTGATTGTATTCATGTTTTCCCTTACCGCGTGCGTGGAAAACCCGTCCCTTTGCGTGGAAACCTCATCCCAACAAGAATGCTGCCGCCTTTGCGCCGCCCACTGCCCACGCTGCCGTCATCCTGCGCGGGGCCCCAAGGACGAGTCGAAGGATCTGAATTTCGCGGGGTGCTCGGCTTCTTCGTTTCTTGTGTGTGAGTTTCTTAATTACTTCCCGTACTAACCGTAGTTCCTGCTGGAAAAGTGGAAATTCCTCCCATCCCTCTCCTTCCACTCCACTTGCCTCCGGTGCAGGTTTTCTAAATCCCGGTTGTGGGTTTCTGGACTATTGGAAAACCACCTTCAAATCCTTCCCGACCACCCCCACTTTCCCACGTCTTCAACAGCCCCATCCAAAACCCCTGTGCAAAGCTCGCGCTCTGTGTGGGAAGCGCGTCCAAACCCGCAAGAATAAAGATGATTATGTGTCGCACTCCTCCACAACTGCCGCGAGGCGACAGAAAAAATGATGGAAAGACAGAACCACCGGAATGCCTTCGATGACCGAGCCACGTATGCTTAGATCACCATGAAGAGACTGGGCCAATTGACACTCTGCTCTTTTTGTATCCTTGCGGCAGGCTCTTTGTTCACACAGGCGTGGGTCAATGGGCAAACAGCACAGGAGCCATCCGTTGCTATCTCCGGCACAGTCGCAGGCGCCTCCGGCAAGCACGCCATCTACGTTGCTCTCTGGGACAAACACGGCTACCTCGTCAAACCCGTGCAGGGGATTCGCATCGCGGCCGGGACATCCGCGACGTTTCAGTTTCGCGTGCCGCCCGGCCAATGGGCTCTGAGTGCGTTTGAAGATCGGAACGACAACGGCATCCTCGACAGCGGCGTGTTCGGCCCCAAAGAGCCAAGCGGTTTCTGGCGCGACTTCCACGCCTGGCGAAAGCCCCGCTTCGACGACGTCTCCTCCCGCTACGACAAGGACACCTCCGGCATCGAAATCCGCCTCCACTGACTCCCGATCCCTGACACCTGACCCCTGTCTCTCTATACTTGATCTTTCCATGTCTTACGCCGCGGCCATCGATGCACTCAACGCCCTGGCCCCGGAGCTTTACACGCAACCCGGGCGCCCGCGCCACAAGTTTTCCCTCTCTGAAATCGGCATCCTCCTCGCCGCTCTCGGCAATCCCCACCACCGTTTCAAAAGCCTTCTCATCGCCGGCACCAACGGCAAAGGCTCTACTGCTTCCACGCTCGCATCCATCCTCGACGCCTCTGGCCTCCGCGCCGGCCTCTATACCTCTCCTCATCTCAACCGCCCCAATGAGCGCATCTGCATCAGTGGCGTCCAAATCTCCGACGACGAATTCGCCCAACGCTACTTCGCCGTCCACGCCACCGCCGAGCGCCTGGTCTCATCCGGCGAGCTTGCCCAGCATCCCAGCTTCTTTGAAACTATCACCGCCATGGCCTTCCTCCAGTTCGCCGATGCCGCCATCGACATCGCCGTTCTTGAAGTCGGCCTCGGCGGCCGCCTCGACGCCACCAATATTGTTCAGCCGCTCCTTTCCGTCATCACTGACATTTCCCTCGACCACACCGAGTGGCTCGGCCCCACCATCTCCGCCATCGCCCGCGAGAAAGCCGGCATTCTTCGCCAAAACGGCACCCTCATCACCCTGCCCCAGCACCCTGAGGCCAACCAATCCATCGGCGAAATTGCTACCCAGCTCAACGTCCGCGCCATCTCCGCCTCGCCCTTTATGCCGCCGGCCAACGCCGCGCCGGACGCACCCTATTCCGTCGATGTCATGAGCGCCACCATCCAGGTGGAATCGCCACTACACGGCGCTCACCAGCATCGCAATCTCGCCCTTGCCATCGCCGCTGCCAAGGAACTCGCCCGCCGGCACAACTTCCCCGTCACGCCGCAGTCCATTGAAGCCGGCATCCGCGCTACCAATTGGCCCGGCCGCCTCGAGGAGATCCGCATCGGCCCCGTCCTCTGGGTTCTCGACGTTGCGCACAACCCCGCCGGCGCATGGGCCCTCCGCGCCGGCCTCCGCCCCATCTTCGACGCCGCGCCCAGCCGCCTCCACGCGCATTCCGGAACTGTGCTCCCGCATTCCGGAACTGTGCCCCGTTCATCGCAGGTCGCCGCGGCGACCGATGAGCGGGTCGTCGTCTCCGATTCCAGCAATCACCCCCGCACCCTCGTCTTCGCCTGCCTGCGCGACAAGCCCCTGCCCGAGCTAGCCCAGATCCTCTTTCCCCTCTTCGATCGCCTGATCTTCGCGCCTATCCACAGTCCTCGCGCCGCCACAATCGAATCCCTGCTCGCCGCCGCCGCTTCCACCGGCACGCCCGCCGAAGCCGCCGATTCCGTCGCCGCTGCGCTTGAGCTCGCCGGAACACCACAATCCGTAGCGCCGGTCTCCAGACCGGCTGTAGCGGGGGTTTCCAAATCCCCGCAGGCTCTAATCGTCATCTCCGGCTCCGTCTACCTGGTCGGCGAAGCCCGCAGCATCCTCATCCAGAACTGCGCAGGCGGGAGCACGCCGTGACCAACCGCCCAAACCTCATGCCCCGCTGGCACCGTTGGCGCACCAACGTCGTCCAGCTGCCGCTCTTCTTTATCGTCACTGCCATCTGCGGCACGGCTGCACTCATCGCCTCGCTCTTCGCCCGCACCGGCCGCACCCAGCACCGCATCGCCCGCATCTGGGCGCGGCTCGGCGTCCGCATCGCCGGCGGTTCCCTCACCGTGCTCGGCCTTGAAAACCTTCCCACCCCTCGCACCGCCGTCTACGCCGCCAATCACACCTCTTATATGGATATCCCCGTCATCTTCTCGGCGCTGCCCTTCCAGTTCCGCATCCTCGCCAAGAAAGAGCTATGGCAGTGGCCCTTTATCGGCTGGTATCTCAACCGCTCCGGCCAGATCCCCATTGAGGCCACCAGCGCCCACACCGCGCTCTCCTCGATCGGCGCCGGCGTAAAGGCCCTCCGCGCCGCCATGCCGCTCTTCGTCTTTCCTGAGGGCTCGCGCACCCCCGACGGCCAGCTCAAAGACTTCCTCTCCGGCGCAGCCTTCCTTGCCATTCGCGCCCAGGTTCCCGTTGTCCCCATCGCGCTCAACGGCGTCTACCACCTCCTGCCCATGCATACCCGCCACTTCTACCCGTGCCCCATGACCATGACCATCGGCCAGCCCATCCCCACCGCTGGCTTAACCATGCGCCAGGCCGACGAACTCACCGCCCGGGTGCGCGCCGCCATCGCATCCATGCTTGAACCGGAGCCAACACCCACAACAGCGCCGTCATCCTGAGCGAAGGTCGCCGCGGCGACCGCAGGCGAAGGACCTGCATTTCGCGCGGCGGAGGGACCTGAGAGCCACGCCGCTCGTCTCGCACCGGTTACCATTGTGAGCATTCGCTTTCCCGGAGATCTCGCCAATGCTCAAGCGTGCTTCCCTGTTATTGCTCGTGCTCGTTGCTGCACTTCCGTCCGCGTCTCGCGCCCAGACCATGGATGCCGACTACGCCGCGCGTGTCAAGGAATGGACCACCAAGCCCGAGTTCATGAGCCCCCTTGTGGACCATCTTCCCGCCAGCACCACCGTGCCTTCTCCCAAGGATGTCCTTGGCCATCACATTGGCGCGCCCAAGCAACTCACTTACTACGCCGATGTCCTTCGCTATTACGACACCCTGGCAGCGCATACTCCCCGCGTGAAAGTGATGCGCATCGGCAAAACCGAAGAGGGCCGCGACTCCGTCATCGTTTTCGTCGGCTCTGAGGATTCGATTGTGCGCCTCGACGACAATCGCAAAAACCTCGCCCGCCTCGCCGACCCGCGCGGTCTCACCGACGCCGAGGCTCGCGGCCTGATCGCAAAAACCAAGCCCATCTACACCATTTCAGGTGGTCTCCACAGCGCCGAGCTCGGCCCTCCGGAGATGCTCATGGAGCTCGCCTATCGCCTGGCCACGGAAGACTCCCCGCTCATCGAGAAGATTCGCTCTGAAGTCATCGTCGCCATCATGCCGGTGGCCGATCCCGACGGTCGCGACCGCTCCATCGACTGGTACTTCGCCCACAACGTTGACGTCACCAACTACGAAAAAATGTCCGGCGTGCCCTATTGGGGCAAATACATCATGCACGATAACAACCGCGACATTAACTACTCCGGCATGGCCAACCAGAACTTTCTGCGCTGGTACCTCGACTGGCATCCGCAGGTCATTCACGATCTCCACGAGTCGGTGCCCTTCCTCTATATCTACAGCGGCCAGGCCCCGCAGAATCCTCTCTGGAGCCCGATCGTCTACAGCGAGCTGCCCATGCTTGCCAACTGGGACATGACCCAGTTGAGCCGCTACGGCATGCCCGGCGTGTGGACTCACGCGTACGTGGACGCCTGGTCGCCGGGCTATGTGGCGCAGATGGCAACCAACCACAACGGCTTGATGCGCTTTTACGAGATCATGGGCAACGAAGGCGCCTCCAGCATGGAGCGCACCATCTTTCAGCCCAATCCCGCCATCATCGGTGGCGGCAGCGGCGGATTCCTCGGCAACCTCACCAAGCGCCAGTGGTATCGCCCCGATCCGCCTTACAAAACCGTTCTCTGGTCCATGCGCGACAACACCAACTACGCGGAGTCCGGCGTGCTCTCGTCGCTCCAGTTCGTCTCCGCAGTTCCGCAAACCATCCTGGAAGACTTCTACGTGAAGAGCCGCGACGCCATCAGCGCCGGCACAAAGGATGCGCCCTTCGGCTACATTCTGCCCTCCAGCCAGGAAGACATGACCCGGGTCGCCTTCGTCATCCACATTCTGCGCATGCAGGGCATTGAAGTAGGCCGCGCCAAATCCGCATTCAAGCTGAGCGACGGCGACTATCCGGCAGGCTCGTTTGTCGTGAAGACCAATCAGCCCTACGGTCCGCTGGCCAAAACGCTGCTGGAAAAGCAGGATGACCCGGATCCTGATCTCCACACCTACGATGACTCCGCGTGGACCTTGGGCCTGATGACCAACACCGAGGTGAAGCCGACCAAAGACATTGCCGTCCAAGCGCTCGCCGTTGATCCAGTAGACGAATTCGTCCCCGAAGGAAAACTGAAAGATGTCGCCGCCGCCGCTGTTTATGTGGTGCCGGACCACGGCTCGCCCAACATGGTCACGCTGCGCTATGCCCTCAAGGACGTGGCCGTACAGATTGCGGAGAAGCCGTTCACAGCCGCAAGCACGTCGTTTCCGGCAGGCACCTTTCTCGTTCCGCCCAGCGCGGCATCGGACCTGAAGCCTCTGGCCGCCAGGCTCGGCCTCGATGTTATTGGCCTGGCCGCGTCTCCCAAAGTGGCCGCGCACGAATCCAAATTGCCGCGCCTTGCCATCTTCAGCACCTGGGGCGGCACGCAGGACGTCGGCTGGGTCCGCTACACCTTCGATCAATACAAAGTCCCCTACGATCTCATCTTCAAAGAGCGCGTTCTCCAAGGCGATCTCGCCAAAGACTACGACCTCATCCTGATTCCCACCCAGATGCGCAGCGCAAAGGACCTCGTCTTCGATATTCCCAAATCGGACAAGCCGCTTGCCTACGAGAAGACCGCGCAATTCAAGTTTCTCGGCGACTACGGTTCATCCCCAGACATTTCCGGAGGCATGGGCGGCGTCGGCGTAGCGGAATTCCAGAAGTTCGTCGACGGCGGCGGAACGCTGGTCACTCTCGGCGCATCCAGCGCATTTCCCCCGGACTTCGGCCTCACCCCAACCATCGAAACCAGCAGCAACGGCGCAAAGTTTTACGCTCCGGGTCCGATGGTTGACGCGGACATTCTCCATCCTGAAAACCCAATCTTCTATGGCTACTCGGCAAAGACCGTGCCCGTTCGTTATGCCAACGGCCCTCTGCTGCGCATGACCGAAGAGATGGACAAGGCCGATGTGCTCATGCGCTTCCCGGGCGGTGAAAAATCCGTCCTCACCGGCCTGTTCAACGGCCCCGACGACATCAAGGGCCGCGCCGTCATCGCCATCGTCCCCGCCGGCAAGGGTGAAGTCGTCCTCTTCACCACCAACCCCGTCTGGCGCTGGCAAAACCTCGGCGAGTACCGCATGATGTTCAACACCCTGATGAACTACCGCAACCTCGCGCCGCCTGCTCCAGGCGCCCCGGAACCTGCGAAGCAAGTCGCGCAACAATGAATCGGTGGGGGTGCCCCATCCTAACCGCGCCCTTTGCGGTTAGGGTGGGACGACCTACAGCGCCAAATCAGCGCATCACTCCGTCCGCAGCGCCGTCAGCGGTTCCACCGCCGCGGCCCGCCGCGCCGGCCACGCGCTCGCCGCCAGCGCCACCACGGCCACTCCCAGCACCGCCAGTGCATAGCTCATTCCGTCCAGCGGCGTCACGCCGTACAACGACGACCCCAGCGCCCGCCCCACCAGCATCGCCAAAGGCACTCCCGCGCACACTCCAATCACGGTCAGCACCAGCGAGTCCTTCAGAATCATCCACACCACCTGCCCCCGCCGCGCGCCCATCGCCATCCGGATACCAATCTCCGCCGTCCGCTTGCTTACGCGATAGGCCAGCGTTCCATAAAGTCCCGCCGCCACCAGCATCACCGCCACCAATCCAAAGAACCCGGCCAGCCGCGCGAACAACACCTGATAGGAGATGGTCAGATCGTATTGCGCCCTCTGCGTCATGGGCTCTATCAGCGGCAGATCGGGGTCCATCTGCTGCACCGCCTTCCGCGCCGGCGGAAGAATCGCCAGCGGATCCCCATGCACCCGCAGCTCCACGCCCATCCTCCCGATCACCGGAATTTGCGCGTAGTCATACCACGCCATCGGAATCGGCGCTTCATCGATGCTGCGGAATTTGTGATCCTTCACCACTCCGACAATGTTGATCCGAATCGGCATGTTCGGCGGCCCGAATGTGTGCCCCAGCGGGTTCTCCCCCTTCAGGAATCGCCGCGCGAACTCCTCGTTCACAATGCCCACTAGCGGCGCGCTCGCCGTGTCGGAATCGCGAAATTCCCGGCCCGCCAGCACCGGCACTCCCAGCGTTCGGAAGAACTCCGGTCCCACAACGTTATTGCGAATCGAGATCGACCCGCCATTCGGCACCACCGGCAACTTCCCGTCCACCAGCATGCTGTTGTTGTCCGATGCTCCAGAACCAATCCGCAGCATCATCAATCCCACTGACTCCACCCCGGGAATCCCACGCAGCTTGTCCGTAAGCTCGCGGTAAAACTCCCGTCCCTGCTCCAGCGAGTGAAAATCCGGCTTCACGTCAAACACCACCAGCCCATCGGTGTTGAATCCCAGCGGCGTCTGCTCCAGGTCGCGCAGCGTGCGAATCAATAATGCGGCAGCCACCAGCAGCACCACGCACACCATCATCTGCAGAACTACAATCGCCCGGCCCACTCGCGTCTTTCCCGTATCGCCGGCGGAAACCGCAGCCGAAGACTTGATGGCCAGCGACGGCCCCGCCGCCATCGCAATGCGCATCGGCACTGCCCCAAACAGAATCACAGCGATCGCCAGCACTCCCACCGTGAAGCGCAGCACCGACCCATCCGGCGCGAGGCTCGATTCAATTTGCGCCCACGCGCCCAGCGCCCTGGTGGCATACACCGCAAAGAACCACGCCAGCAACCCTCCTGCCGCCGCCAGCAAAAAACTCTCCGCCAGCAGTTGCCGCAGCAGATCGCCACGTCCCGCGCCCAGCGCCAGCTTCATGCTGAACTCTCGCTGCCGCGTCGCGTTCCGCGCCATCAGCAGCATCGCCACATTGGTCAGCGCAATCAGCAGCACCAGCGCCACCAGCCCCATCAGCAGCCGCAGAGGGTTGCCATACATCTCCGCGTATCCCGGAAACCCCTTCGCGTCCACCACGCTCAGCACCGGCTTTTTTCGCCCGCAGCCGGCGTCCCCAGCCCGTCATAGGCTGCCACCTGAAACACAGGCTGCATTTGCTCTACAGCCTGCGTCTGCGTCACCCCCGGCGCCAGCCGTCCAATCAGCCGCAGGCACCACCACGTCGGATCACCCATGTACGTCTTGCCGTTTTGTGGCGGATTCCCCCATGCGTTCAACTCCGGCCTGCTCTGCAGCGGAATCCAGAAGTCCGTCGATTGCCCCGCTTCTAGTCCTTCAAATCCCTTGGCCGCCACTCCCACAATCGTGAAGCCGTCGCCATTCACAAACAGGGTCGTGCCCAGCACATCGGGGTTGCGCGCAAACCGCCGCGTCCAGTATTCGTCGCTGATCACCGCCAGGGGCGCGTGGTCCTTCTCGTCTGCTTCGGTGAAGCCGCGCCCGCGCGCCAGTCTTACCCCCAGCCCGGAGAAGAAATCGCCGCTCACCATGTCCCCTTCGGCTTCCTCCGGCTGCGTACCAATGCGCACCGCAACCTTGCTCGCGGAAAGAGGGACATACGCCATCAGCGCCGTCATCGCCCCAGTCTGCCTGCGCAGCGCGTCATAGTCCGCGTAGGAGAAAGTCTCCGCGGTTTCAATCGTGCCCGTTCCATTCGGCGGAGCAGTCGTCCGCAAATACACCACGCGATCGGGATCACTCACCGGCAGCGACTTCAGCAATACCGCGTTCATCACGCTGAACACCGCGGTGTTCGCGCCCACCCCCAGCGCCAGCGTCACAATGGCCGTCACTGTGAATCCCGGGCTCTCCACCAGTGACCGCATCGAGTGCTTCAAATCGCGCACCCAGTGGTCCAGCCACACCCAGCGGCTCTTCATATAGAAGCGTTCCTGCTCCCGCCGCACGCTGCCGAATTTCCGCCGCGCCTGCCGCCGCGCGTCTTCCTCGCTCAGCCCTTCCCGCCGCAGCTCCTCGGCCTCCAGCTCAATGTGCGCCTGCATCTCTTCGCTAAAGTCCTTCGCGCTGCGTTTCTGCTCAAACATGCTCACCTGCTTCTGCTCTTGCCTTTCTTTCTGTCATCCCCGCAGGGAATCTGCTTTTCGCTCGCCCCCAATCCCGGGTGCCGGTGCCCCAGGTCCCTCGTCCGCCGCGGCGGAGGGACCGGGGAATCATCCAAAGTCCACAGAAATCTAGATAGGTTAAACATCGCCAGAAGGCTCCGCATCCAGAATCAGTCCCACCGCGCGCGTCAGCCGCCGCCACTGACCAGCCTTCTCCGCTAACTGCGCGCGCCCTTGCTTCGTGAGTACGTAAAACCGCGCCTTGCGGTTGTTCTCGCTCACGCCCCACTCCGCGCGAATCCACTTTTTTTCTTCAAGGCGCTGCAGCGCCACATAGAGCGATCCATGCTCCACCAGGAACACATCTTCCGATTGCCGTTGAATATCGCGCGCAATCCCCTGCCCGTGCTGCGCGCCGAACACAAGGCATTTCAGGATCAGCAGGTCCAGCGTTCCCTGCAACAGGGCGATGCGGTCGTCGTTGTTCTCTCGGGTCGCCATTCTACCTAAGCATGCGCTCGCTCGGGTAGAATGTCAACCCGTCACCCAAAACGAGTCACCAGGAGTGCGGGCGGGATCGTAGCCTTGTTTATTCCCTTATTCCCCTATTCCCTCAGTCCCGGTCGCTCTCACTCCACCCGCAGCGCCTCCGTAGGATTGATCCGCGCCGCCCGCCGCGCCGGAATCCACGAAGCCACCAGCGCCACTCCCACCAGCACCACCGGCACTACCGCAAACGTCATCGCATCGTGCGGCGCAATGCCGTAAAGAAAACTGGAAGCCATCTTGGCCAGCATCCACGCCGCCGGCCAGCCCAGCGCCACCGCCGCCAGCGTCAGCGTCAAACCTCGCCGCAGCACCAGCCGCAGCACTGCCGTCGGCCGCGCGCCCAGGGCCATCCGTATGCCGATCTCCCGGGTCCGCCGGCTGACCGCAAAGCTCATCACCCCATACAGCCCAACCGTGGCCAGCACCAGTCCGATGCCGCCGAACACCCCAAACAGCGCCGCCGCCACGCGTGGCAGCGCGTATGCCGTGCGCACATGCTCGTCCATAGTCTCCACGTTGTACACCGCCATCGCCGGATCCAGCGCATACACTTGCCTCCGCAGCGCTTCCTCAAGCCCCGCCGCATTCCCCTCGGTGTGCACAATCAGCGTGTACCCCATCATGGAAGGGTCTTCCGCTATGCTTTGGTCCAATGACCGGTAAAGCAATGCCCGCGTGTCTTCTCCCAGCGTGCGCGATTTCGCGTTCCCCACCACGCCGATAATCTGGTACGTCCATTGCCCGCCGGCAACGTGCTGCCCAATCGGATTCGCGCCGCCAAACAGCTTCTCCGCAAACGCCTTGTTGACCACCGCCACGCGAGGTCCGTCCGCCGTTTCGTGGCTGAAGTCGCTCCCCTCGAGCAGCGGCGTTCCCAGCGCGGCAAAGTATCCCGGCGTCACCATGTAGAGATCGGCCATGACCGATCGATCGCTTCTTCCCGCGTGTCCACTCACTGTGAAGCCGTCGCTGCGGTTTCCCCCTGAGAGCAGCGCCACATCGGTCGTCACCGCGCCATCCACGCCCGGCAGCGCCGCCGCCCGTGCTCGCAACTCAGCCAGAAACGCGCTGGTCTTCGCCGGCGTGTAGCCGTTCATCCGCGGATCGACTGAGAGCAGCAGCAGCCCCTTGGTCCTGAATCCGATATCGATCCGCGCGGCGCTCTCAAGACTGCGCAGAAACAGCCCGGTCACAGAAAGCAGAACCAGCGCCATCGCCACCTGCGCCATCACCAGAAGATTGCTCACGCTCAGTCGCCGCCCGCTGCGCCCGAACTGAACATCGCCTTTCAGCGCGTTGGCAATTCTCGGCCGCGACGCCGCCCATGCCGGGCCCATTCCCAGCAAGAGTCCGGCGGCTACGCTCAGCAGAAATGTGTAGGCCAGGGTGCGGCCGTCTATGCCGAAATGCACGTCTAAGGAAATTGGAAGCGGCAGCCGTATCGACGACATTGCCTGCGTCGACCACACTGAAAGCAGCACTCCCAGGGCTCCGCCGCCCAGGCCCAGCAGCAGGCTCTCCATTAAAACCAGCCGCCGCAATCGTCCCCGCGTGGCGCCCAGCGCCAGCCGCACCGCCATCTCCCGCTGCCGGTTCACCGCTTGCGCAAACAGCAGGTTGGCCACGTTGAATCCAGCAATCGCCAGCAAAAGCAGAACCACAATCGACAGCGCGCCCAGAAACAGAATCACCGTATTGTGAATAAATGGGGGCAACGTCCCCGCCTGTTCAAAAACAAAGCGGTTGCCCTTGTCGGTTGCCGGATAGCTTGTTGCCAGCCGTTTCGCGATCGTGCTCAGTTGCGCGGTCACATCCTTGCGCGTCACTCCCGGGCGAACCCGTCCAATCACCGCAAGCCAGTGATACTCGCGCGAGTCGTGTGGCGGCACGCTGGCCGCAAGTTGCGGCGCCATTCCCAGCGGCACCCAGAACTCTGCGTTGAGAATCTGGTCGATGCTGTGGAACGCCGCCGGAGCAATTCCCGTCACCGTGAACGCGTGTCCCGACAGGATCACGCTCTTGCCGATCATCTCCCGGTCGCTGTTGAATCGGCGTCTCCATAATCTCTCGCTCAATATCACCACCGGGGCGTTCGCGTCCGAGTCGGAGAATCCCGCCCCCATCACCATCTGCATCTCGGCCACGCGGAAAAAGTTGGAAGTCACGCCCTGGCCCCACACACGCTTCGGTTCTCCGCCTCCGCTGATCGAAGCCGGAATCAATTCGAAGTATGCCGCCACATCGGAGAAGACGGTCGCCTGTTGCCGCACATCCGCGTACACAGGCCACGGAAACGGATTGCAGCAGCGATCCCCATCGTGGGCAATGTGCAGCGAAAGCAACCTCCCCGGATCGCCCACCGGCGC
This sequence comes from uncultured Acidobacteriota bacterium, assembly GCA_963788435.1. Lineage (GTDB taxonomy): Bacteria > Acidobacteriota > Terriglobia > Terriglobales > Acidobacteriaceae > Telmatobacter. The sequence goes on from CAWBIG010000174.1 coordinate 20,695, forward strand.
AGGCCGCAACAGGAAGCGGCTTACCAGCGAGAAGATCGTGGTGTTCGATCCGATGCCCAGCCCGATCGACAGAATCGCCACCAGCGTCACCACGCGATTCCGCATCAGGGCCCGCAAGCTGTATCGGAAATCGCGCCACAAGTCCTCCAGGCTCGGAATGCTGTTCTGCGTCCAAAGGCTCTCCCGCACCTTCTGCGCGTTCCCCAGCTTGATCCGCGCCTGCCGCCGCGCTTCCGCTTCCGTCATACCGCGCGCCACGTTCTCCGCCGTCTCTTCTTCCAGGAAGAACTCGATCTCCCGCTCCAGCTCGGCATCGGCCTTATGCCGCCGAAAAATCCGCATCCAGCTCATCGCCCGCCTCCCAATCCCACCGCCTTCATCCCGCTAATGCAACCGCCGCAATCCCGCAAAAGAATTACTGCCGTCATCCTGAGCGAAGGTCGCCACGGCGACCGAAGTTGAAGGACCTGCATTTCGCCCGCATCACCACCAAAACCCACCTCAATATCGCCCGCCTGGTGCCCCGGGTCCCTCGTCCGCCGCGGCGGAGGGAGCGGGGAAGCAGCATCCCTAACGCCGCTCCTCCCCCATCACCAATCCGATCGCCCGCTTCATCTGCTTCCACCGGCTCCGTTCTCGCGCAAGCTGTTTCCGTCCCGCCGCGCTCAGCCGGTAATACTTCGCCTTGCGCTTGTTCTCGCTCTCGCCCCAATGCGAAGTCACCCATCCGCGATCCTCCAGCCGGTGCAGCGCGGGATAAAGCGACCCCTGCTCCACCTCCAGCACATCCTCCGACGAGCGCTCGATGATCTTCGCAATCGTGTGCCCATGCGCGTCGCCGCCCACCAGAGTATGCAGGATCATCATGTCCAGCGTCCCCTTCAGCATCTCCGCATCCGATGCATTCTTCCTGTCCAAGCCGCCCTCCCCTCGAACTTCGATGGGAACAAGGATACACCCATAGAATGTCGAGTGGAACAAGAAATGTTGTCCGATTGTGCCGCGCTTCTTCGCTGCTTATTCCGTGCGCAGTGCCTTGGAGGGATCGATCCGGGTGGCGCGCCGTGCCGGCAGCCACGCCGCGGCCAGTGTCATTGAGGCAACCGTGGCAATGGCGATGGCGAGGGACGCGGGATCGAGCGGGCTCAGGTGGAAGAGGAGGGCGCGCAGGATGTGCGTGGAGCTGAGAGCAACGGGAATACCGATGGCAAGTCCGAACACGAGCAGAAGAATGGATTCGCGAAGAATCAGCCACAGCAGGGCGCGAGACTGCGCGCCGAGGGCAAGGCGGATGCCCAGCTCGCTGGTGCGGCGCGCCACCGAATACGAAAGCAAGCCGTAGATGCCGATGCAGGCAAGGAAGACAGCCAGGAGCCCGAAAAAGCTCGAGAGCTTGGCAATCAGCGATGGCGTGGCAATGGATTGGTCCACATCCTCTTCGAGCGTGCTGACGTTATTCACCAGAATGTTGGAGTTGATGGCTGCGATGGCATACCGGGTTCGCGAGACGATTTCCTGTCGGTTCGCTCCGGGAGCAATGCGCTCCACAAAGTAGCCAAAGAACCCCGGATTCTGCGTGCACGGGAAGTAGGCAGCCATCTGGGAGTTTTCGTCAATCGCGAAGTACTTGGCATCTTTTACCACGCCGATCACTTCAATTTCTCCGGGGTGGTCAGGCTTTTCTCCGATGCCAAAGTGCTGTCCGATGGGGGAGCGATTGGGGAAGAAACGGTGCGCCATGGTCTGGTTGATCACGGCCACCTTGGGGGAGTGCTGCTGGTCTTCCCGGTTGAAGGTGCGGCCTTCAATCACCGGAATTCCCATGGCGGAGAAGAACCCGTTGCCGGTGATGTTGAAGGCGACGTTGTCGCGGTTGGCGGGCGTTCGCTGGATGCCCTCGAAAAGCACCTGGTCGGACCATCCGCCGTCGTTGAAGGTGAAGAAGGCGAAGCTGTCCGCCAGGACGCCCGGTATGGCGTGCACGCTATGTTCTATCTGCTCCTGCAAGCGGACTGAGCGAATCTCGTCCGTTCCCTTGGGCAGATTGGCGGTGCTGGAATCGAGAGTGAACAGGAGCGCGTTGTGCTTGTCGAAACCGGTGTTCACGTCGTAGAGGTGAATCAGGCTGCGAACGAAAAGTCCCGCCACCACCATCAGCAAAACCGACAGCGCAACCTGGCCCACAATCAGTGACCGTGCCATAACCCCGTGAGTGGACACCGAAGAGCTGCCGCGGCCGTCCTTGAGCGCCGGCGTAAACTCCAGCCGCGCGGCCCGGAATGCGGGCAGAATGCCGAACAGAATTGCGGTAACCACCGTAACCCCCAGCGTGAATGCCAGCACGCGCAGGTCCGGTGTCACGTTCAAAGGAACCGGCTCGGGCCCCGGCGTAGCCAGGTTCAGCAGCATGGCGCTTGCCTTCCACGCCAGCGCCACGCCGGCTGCGGCTCCCAGAGAAGCAAGCAGCACTGACTCGGTGAGAAGTTGAAACACGATGCGCCGCCGCGAGGCGCCCAGCGCCACGCGCATGGCCACTTCGCGGTTGCGCGTCACCCCGCGCGCCAGCAGCATGTTGGCGATATTGGCGCAGGCAATCAGCAGCACCAGCGCCACAATGCCCATCAGGATCATCAGCGGCAACGAAAACGCGGTGCGCAGGGGCGAGAATCCGCGGCTGCCCGGCGTGAGCTGCACGCTGGCGTGGGCAAGATCGTCAAGGTGCTTCTGCGGGGGCTGCGGCCCAAGATAACTGCGAACGATCTGCTGGAACAGCAGGTTGGTTTCCGCCGTCGCCTGCCCCGGGGCCACGCCCGGCTTGAGCCTGCCAATCAGCTCGAGGGACTGGAAGAACTTGCTGCCGAGGTTATTCGCGCCGGGACGGGAGAACGCCCCCGCCATCGAGAGCGGGATCCAGAGATCGGTGGATTGCCCCACCGTCACACCCTGGAAGCCGGGCTTGGCCACGCCCACCAGCGTGTAGTCGTGCCCCTGGATACGAATCACTTTGCCCAGTGCGGATGGATCGCCATTGAAATGTCGTTGGTACCAGGTGTAGCCGGCAACCGCAACCGGTCCGCCGCCCTCGGTCGCGTCGTCCGTCTCGTCAATGGTGCGGCCCAGGACTGCAGGCACACCGAGCACGGAGAAGTAACTGCCGGAGACGAGGTCGACGTGGATGGATTGGTACGCTCCGTCGGCAACCGAAGCTTTGGTCACAAACTGTGAGCTGTCCAGCGCCGCGATCCCTGAAAAGGAAGTGTTCTTTTCACGAAAGTCGTGAAAGAACGATGGAGAAAACAGCTCTGTGTGTCCGTCGGGAACTGAGAGGGTGAGGCCGTGCGCTTCTCCGGTGCCGAATAGGAGAAGCTCCCCAGGTTTCTCCACCGGCAACGGGCGCAGCAAAATGGCGTTGAGCAGCGTGAAAATTGCGGTGTTGGCGCCAATGCCCAGCGTGAGCGACAGAATCGCGACGATTGCAAAGCCGGGGCTCCTCACCAGTTGCCGAAATGCGTAGCGCAGATCCTTGATCAGGTTTTCTGCAACCGACTCCCAGCGCGAGGACCAGACCTGGTGCTTCACGGAGCTACGGCTGCCGATCTCAACCCGGGCCGCGCGCAGTGCCGCCTCTCTCGACAAGCCTGCCCGCTCCTTGTCCGCGGCTGACGCCTCCGCGAATGCCGCCAGCTCGTCGTCAAGCTCGCGGTCCACCCGGCGCCTGAAGAAAAGCGATCGCATTCCTCGGTAAATATTCCTGAGTGCGTTCATTCCGGCTCTCCTTCTTTCAATTGCAAATCGCGAGCATTGTTGAGGCATGGATGGGATAGACCGGCTGTGCCTCATTCGCTCGCGCCGGGTGCCCCTGGTCCCGATTCTGGGACCAGGGATACGGAATCATTCGCTCAACCAAAGTTTCACGCCTCCAGAATCCGCCGGATCGCGGCTGCCTGCCTGTCCCACTGCTCGGTTTCCGCGGTAAGCGCTTTGCGCCCCCGCGCGGTCAGCTTGTAATACTTGGCACGGCGGTTGTTCTCCGTGGCTCGCCATTCTGATTGCACATGCCCCGCGCGCTCCATGCGGCTGAGCGCAGGAAGCAGCGAACCGGGATTAATCCGGAAGACACCGGAAGACACCTGCTCGATGCGCAGCGCGACGCCGTACCCGTGCATAGGTTCCAACGCCAGCGTTTTCAGGATCAACATCTCGAGCGTCCCCTGCACAAGCTCCCCAGGCTTTCCCCGGGAGGCTTCAGCCCCACTCGATCCGTTGCTGCTGCTCTTTGGCCGTTCGAACATAAGGAAACGTCTCTCCTCTTGACAAACAAGATGAAACCACCGTCTCCTCTAGAGTGTCAAGAGGAGAATACTCTGGCTCTCCTTTGTCCCTCCGTCCGTCTGTCCCTTACACTGTCCTTTCCATGCCCGCACCCCGCATCGCCATCCCGGAACCAACCTCCACCGATCCGGCCTACAACTCTCGCTCGCTTCCTCAATACATTCAGGCGCTGCACGCCGCCGGCGCCATCCCGACCGTGATCCCGCTCTCAGAACGCCCCGACCGCATCGCCCGCCTCCTCGCTTCGACCCAGGGCGTCCTGCTCCCCGGCAGTCCAGCAGACATCGATCCGCAAACCTACGGCAAGCTGCGGATTCCGGCCTGCAATCCTCCCGATCCCGCCCGTGCCGCCGTCGACGAACTCCTGCTCCAGGACGCCTTCAACATGACAAAACCATTATTATCAATATGTTACGGCGTACAAAGCCTCAACGTCTGGCGCGGAGGCTCCCTCATCCAGGATCTGCCCTCGGAAGGCAAAACTGCGGTCAATCACGCCCCTGGGAGAACAATAGACGAAGCTCACTCGGTCCAATTCAAGCCCGGCTCGCACCTCGCCGCACTCGCCGCCGCATCGCCGGAACCCTTCCTCGTCAACTCCAGCCATCACCAGGCTCTGAGAACCCCGGGCGACAACCTTCAGGTAGTCGCGCTTTCTCCGAGCGACAATGTCATTGAAGCCGTTGAGCTCGAATCTTCCGTTCACTTCGTGCTCGGCATCCAGTGGCACCCCGAGCGCACCGTCGCCACCAGCGCCCTCTCTCGAGCCATCTTTTCCAGTTTCGTCCAAGCCGCCGCTGCCTGGAGCGAGCGCCCGGCCTTCCCCGCCGTCACTGCCCCCATCGGCTCCCAATGACCGGCCTTCAGCACGAGTTCGCGCCCCGCTTGAGGGCTTCGCTCGCCGCTTCTGGCTTGCCGGAGCTCAATCGAACCGCCGTTGCCCAGTTCGAAACTTTTCACCTCATCCTCCACCGCTGGAACCAGAGAATCAATCTCACCGCCATTCGCGGCGAGTCGGAGATCCTCAACCGCCATTTCGTGGAGTCGATTGCCGTTGCCCATTCCCTCCCCGCCGGCATCGCCACGCTGCTCGATTTTGGCTCCGGCGCAGGCTTCCCCGGCCTTCCCATCGCCATTTGCTGCCCGCAGATCGCCGTCGTGCTGGCCGAGTCCCAGATCAAAAAGGTCGCCTTTCTGCGCGAAGTTGTCCGCACCATCGGCCTCCCGGTCGAGGTTTTCAGCGGGCGCGCCGAAACCATCGCTCGCGCATTCGATTCCGTCGTCTTGCGCGCCGTCGACCGGATGTGTCAGGCTGTGACCACGGCTGCTTCGCTGGTTTCGCCTGCCGGCTGGCTCATCCTGCTCACCACCCAGCCGCTTGTCGATGAAATGAAAGCGGTTGCCGGAACGGGGTTCTCATGGAACGAGGCTGTGCCGCTCCCGTCTGCTGAAACGCGGGTCATGATCCTGGGCAAAAAGGGCTGACCAAGAATCCAGCCGCCAGGGTTCCCCGCTGCAATGTTCCACGTGGAACATTCGCGCCAGATTTCCTTCGCTCCCATAGTTCCAATCGGCCCTTCTCCGCCAAAATGTTCCACGTGAAACATTCCGGCGCCGAGCTTCCTCCCAACAATGTTTCACGTGGAACATTCGCGCCAGATTCCCTTTGCTCCCAGAGTTCCAATCCGCCCTTCTCCGCGAAAATGTTCCACGTGGAACATTCGAGCGCCAAACCTCTCCCCCGCAATGTTCCATGTGGAACATTCGCAGTCGAGTCCTCCCGGCGCACCAATTCGATCCGATTTTCCACTTTCTGCCGCTTTCCGCAGTCTCTGCTTTTCTCCTCCAATTGCACCCGCAACCCTTGGTTCCTCCGCTACATGCCCCTCTCAACGTTCCGCCCACCTCCAACGCTTTCCACAGCTTTTGCGAATTCTCCACAGCATTGGCCTATGGCCCCCATCGTCCCCGTGCCTTTACTCTCATTACTCATGGGCAAGATCCTGGGCATCGTCAACCAGAAAGGCGGAGTGGGCAAAACCACCACCGCCATCAACCTTTCTGCCTGCCTGGCCATTGAAGGCTTTCGCGTCCTGCTGGCCGACTGCGATCCCCAGGCCAACGCCTCCTCCGGTCTCGGAATTGCCCGCGACGACGACCGGCGTTCCATCTACGACGTCCTGATGGGCCTTTACGAAGCCAAGCAGGCGATCCTGCCAACGGAAATTGAAAACCTCTGGATTCTGCCCGGCTCAAAGAACCTTACCGGCGCCAACATTGAGTTGGCGCAGGCTGAAGACCGGGCGCTTCGCCTCCGCCGCGCGCTCGAACCCCTGCGCGACCGCTACGACCTGATCGTCCTGGATTGTCCGCCGGCACTGGACGTGCTGACGCTGAACGTGCTGGCGGCAGCCGAGATCCTGATCGTGACCATGCAGGCGGAGTACTTCGCGCTGGAAGGGATCACGGAGCTGATTTCGACCCTGGAGCGGGTGCGCGCGGCGTTTAACCCCGAGGTGACCATTGAGGGCGTGCTTTTGACCATGTACGACGACCGGACCAACCTGGCGCAGCAGGTGACCCAGACGCTGCGCGAGTACTTCAAGGAGCGGCTTTATAAGACGGTGATTCCGCGCAACGTCCGGCTGGCAGAGGCGCCGAGCCACGGCAAGCCGGTGGCGATTTACGACCCGCGATCGCGGGGCACCGAGGCTTACTTTGAACTAACCGGCGAGTTTATGGCGCGCAACAACCTTACGGCGCCTCGCGTCAGCTTGCGCGGGCGCGGCCTGCCATCCAGGCCGGCGGGTGCGCCGGCCACGGTGCGCTTCTGGCCTTATTCCTAGCAGGCGAACCAAGAACCCCGATTCCGATTCCAGAAACCCGTTGAGAACAATAAAGGACTGAAATGCGATGAACACTGGAACAGCCGACAGCAAGCGCCGCGCCCTGGGCAAGGGCCTCGACAGCCTCCTACCTCGCGTTCAAAGCGCCGCCACCGCCAACGCGCCGGCGGCGGAAGGCGAAGGCGGCAAGCCCCGCGAGATTTCCGTTGAATTGATCGACCCCAACCCGTTCCAAACGCGAGGAGCGCTTGCGGAAGAGCAACTGGCGGAACTGGCCAACTCGATCACGGCCAACGGAGTGGTTCAGCCGATCCTGGTACGGCCGCAGGCCAACGGCCGCTTTCAGCTTATTGTGGGCGAAAGGCGGTGGCGCGCCTCCATGAAGGCGGGCAAGAAGACGGTTCCGGCGCTATTGCGGCAGGTGTCAGACGAGCAGGCAATGGAGATCACCATTGTGGAGAACCTGCAACGCGAGAACCTGAACCCGATAGAGCAAGCGCGTGCGTTCGAGCGGCTGAGCCGCGAGTTTGGGATGACGCAGGATCAGATTGCTATTCGGACGGGCAAGGAGCGCGCCACTATCACTAACTTCTTGCGATTGTTGAAGTTACCGGATCATGTGCAGTGGTTGGTGGAGCGGGGAACGCTGAGTTTTGGTCACGCGCGGGCATTGATTGGGCTGGTTGGCCGGCCCGACATTGAGCATGTGGCAAAGCGGATAGCCACGCTTTCGCTTTCCGTTCGCCAAGCGGAGGGTATGGTGAACAACATCCTGAACCCCGCGCCGCTGGTGAAGAAGGAGCCGGACGAAAAGCACCTGGACCCGAATGTGCGCGAGGTGAAGGAAGCGCTGCAGCGGGCGCTGGGGCTGAGAGTGACGATCAAGGACAAGTACGGACACGGAAAAGTGGTGATCGAGTACTCGAAGCTGGAAGATTTCGATCTGTTGATGGAGAAGCTGGCGGGTTACAAGCACTGAGGGACCAGGGACCAGGGATCAGGGACGAAGGAACCAAGGGACGCAGGGGCAAAGGGACGAAGTGCAAGGGGCCCAGGGCCCGTTACGGTGGCAGTGGGGCGGTTAATTTTGGGGCGCTCCGGGGTTGAGTGCTGAATTTATGTTCGCCGCTCCCTTTGGGCTATTGAAGGCGCGCTTTTCGGGGTACGAAGGCAGCGAGTTGGCAAGTTGGCGGTTCTCGACTGCGAAAGCAGTTTCCCTGCGGGGAATGACGGAAAGAAAAGCAACGGAAGAGACAGAGGCATTGTGAACCGGCTGCGGCGGTTTCCCTTCCCACCCTAAGCGCAAAAAGCGCGCTTAGGATGGGGCACCGCATTTGTAGTGGAGCGAGCGAAAAGCGGATTCCCCGCCGCTGCGGGGAATGACAGGCAGATAAGCAAAGGCAAAAGCAGAGGCCGCCCACTCATCGCGCGGGTCCTTCGCTTCGCTCAGGAGCGATGAATGGGGCACACGCTACTTCCTGTTGACATCCGACCCGAAGGGGTGCATACTCCTGTCGTATGCCGACCCAAAAGGAAGAATCCGAACGTATTGCGCTGCTGCAGGGCACGCTGGACCTGCTGATCCTGAAAGTGCTGCAGCTTGGGCCTGTGCATGGCCAGGGCATTGCCCGCGCGATACTGCGGCAGTCTGAAGAGACATTCTTTGTGGATCACGGCTCGCTGTACCTGGCTTTGCAGAGGCTTGAGGACAGCCGGCTGATCCGCGCTGAGTGGGGCGTTTCAGAGAACAACCGCAAGGCGCGGTTTTACACGCTGACAACCAGGGGCCGGGAGCAGCTTACGGCCAAGACGAGCCAGTGGAACCGGCTGGCGCGGGCGATGGCGCTGGTGCTGACTGCCAATGCGGAGGAGGTGTAGACCAATCAGAAGCCGGGCGAAGAGCCCGGGGCTAAAGCCCATGGCATTCGGAGCTCAATTCAAGGGCCTAGGCTGCGGAAAAACTCTCCGGAAGGGCAAAAACGCGTCAGGGCTCGACTTTAGTCGTGCCGCCAGCCGCCCGCATAAAGGACTTGGGCTTCAGCCCCTGAGGTTTGTTGCATTCACTTCACGCTTCCGTGAGTTTTTTCGCAGCCTGTGAAGGCCCCTGCTCCCTCCGAAAGCCCCACATCGGGATTGACCAAACACGGCCTAACTTTTGCCTAGGGAGGCATAAATGTTCAAGCGCAAGCGTTCCGCCGGAGATTTTGCCAACGAGATTCGCGCGCACCTGGCGCTGGAAGCCGATGAGCTGGAAGCTGCGGGACTGCCCAAGGCGGAAGCCGAACGGCGCGCGCGCGCCGCTTTTGGCAGCGTGGCGGTGGCTCGCGAGCGATTCAACCTTCGCGGCCACGTGGCCTGGATCGACAACCTGCTGCGCGATATCCATTTTGGCGTTCGCATGATGATGCGGAACCCGGGGCTGAGCGTGGTGGCCGCACTCACGCTTGCAATTGGCATTGGCGCCTGCGCCACGGCGTTTACCTGGATCGACGGCATTTTGCTGCAGCCGTTGAGCGGCGTGGCTGACCCCATGCGCCTGGTGATGCTCGAGTCGCTTACGCCCAACGGCGACATGGTCCCCAACTCGTATCCCGATTTCCGCGATTTCCGCGACCATCTCCGCGCCGTAGACGCTGCGGCCTTCCGGCCCGCGGCGTTCAGTGTCGGTCCCGAAGGCCACGGAGAACGCATCTGGGGCGAAATGGTGAGCGGCAATTATTTTTCCGTGCTCGGTGTTCGCGCTGAAGCCGGCCGGTTGTTTCAGCCCGCCGAAGTTCCCGATGCGCCCGGAAAATCTCCCGTGGCGGTGCTGAGCGACCGTTACTGGCGCTCGCACTACGACGCCGATCCCGCGATTGTGGGCAAGACAATTCGCGTGAACCAGCATGAGCTGACCGTGTTGGGCGTGGCCAATCCGGAGTTCCGCGGCTCCATACCGGCCATGGCTTTCGACATCTGGGTTCCCTACATGGAGCAATCGGCGCTGAACGGCGTGCCGCCATGGATGCTGCGCGACCGGCACGACCGCAACATGCTGGGCATTGCGCGGCTGAAGCCCGGAGTGACGTTTGAGCAGGCGCGGCAGGAAGTGAAAGCTCTGGCTGAGCGCATGGCGGTGGCCAACGCAGACGTGAGCGAAGGCATGAGCGCCACGCTGCTGCCGCTGTGGAAGTCGCCGCACGGGCCGCAGGGCCTGCTGGTGGGACCGCTGCGGATCGTGATGGGCGTGTGCGTGCTGTTGCTGCTGATTGTGTGCGCCAACGTGGCCAATCTGCTGATGGCGCGGGCCACCATGCGCGAACCCGAATTCGCCGCGCGGCTGGCACTGGGCGCGAGCCGGCTTCGCCTGGCGCGCCAGGTGCTGACAGAGACGCTGCTGCTTACGCTGGCCGGCGCGGGGCTTGGCCTTGCCGCTACTCCGTGGCTGAGCCATGCGCTGCATTTGCTGCTGCCGCCGGGCAACATCCGGCAGATGGTCTCAATGGACACAAGCCCCAACCTGGCGGTGCTGGTGTTTACCGCGGGCGCGGCGATGCTGGCAGCGCTCGCCGCCGGGCTGATTCCGGCGCTGCGCGTGGGCCGGCTGAACCTGACCACGCGACTGAACGCGGGCGGGCGCAGCGGGCAGGCAGGGCGCAGCCGCATCGGGTCCGCATTTGTGGCTTGCGAAGTGGCGCTGGCGCTGGTGACGCTGGTAGGCGCGGCGCTGTTCCTGCGCGGCTTCCGCGAGACGCTCCGCATCAACCCCGGCTTCGATCCCGATGGCGTGATGCTGAACCAGTTCTATCTTTCGACGAACGGCTACACGCTGGCGCAGCGCAAGGAATTTTGCCGGCGGCTGAGCGAGCGCATGTTGAGCGCGCCGGGCGTGACCGATGTAGCCTACTCCGACGGCATTCCGCTGGGCTTTGAGCCGAGCTGGTGGGAGGAGCTGGAGATTGAAGGCTACGCGCGCCACGCCAACGAAAACATGAACGTTTTCCGCAACGTGATTTCGCCGGGCTACCTGCCACTGATGCACATTCCGATTGTGGAGGGGCGCAACTTTACCGACCAGGACACCGAAAACTCGCAGCAGTTCGCGATGATAGTGAACCAGGCTTTTGTGCGGCGCTACTTTCCCGGGCGCGATGCCATTGGCAAGAAGGTGCACGGGTGGGGCAAGTGGTTCCGCATTGTAGGCGTGGCCGCTGACAGCAAATACCACTACCTGGGCGAACCGGAGACGCCGTACTTCTACGTGCCGTTCCGGCAGGTTTATCGCGAGGACATGAACCTGGCGTTCTACGTGCGGACGAAGGCGAATGCGGAGAACGTGCTGCCGATTTTGCGGGCGCAGACGCGGGCGATCGACCCCGATGTGACGGTGTTTGACGCCGCGTCGCTGAAGGAGTTTATTGGAGCATCGCTCTATCCGCAGAAGGTGGCTGCCAGCCTGATGAGCGTGCTGAGCGGGCTGGCGTTGCTGCTGGCCGCGGTGGGGTTATACAGCGTGATGGCATATTGGGTGGCGCAGCGGACCCAGGAGCTTGGCGTGCGCATGGCGTTGGGCGCCGCGCCCGGCCACGTGCTGCGGATGGTGGTGCGGCAAGGGTTGGCGATGACTAGCCTGGGGCTGGTGGCGGGGCTCGCGCTTGCGTTTGTGCTGGCGCGCAGCGTTGCCAGCGTGTCGTTTACCAACTCGGCGATGGGCGCGCATGCAAGCCTGATGGGCTCAAGCTCCACCGATCCGCTGGTGTACGTAGCGGCGGCGGTGTTCCTTTATGCGATCGCGGCGATTGCGGCGCTGCTACCGGCGCGGCGGGCGGCGGCCATTGAGCCGATGACGGCGCTGCGGACGGAATGAGGGAAGAGCCCGCGGCTAAAGCCGCCAGGTGTTTTGTGCGTCTCTTCAGCGGCCTTGAAAGGCCGCTGCTCCTTCCGGATTATTCTGAAGGGTGAACCCAGACGAGAATCCTGATACGAATCCGGCCACAAATCCAGACGGACCTGAGCTGGACGCGAATCCTGATGCGCCTGCGCTGAGTGAGAAGCGGGCGCGGAGGTGGCGGCTGCGCGACGTGGCTGTGTGGCTTGGGATTGGAGTGGTGTCGCTGTGGGTGCTGGCGGCGCTGCTTCTGGTGGCGGCGCGATGGATTGATCCGCCGACTACGGCGGTGCACATGGAGCGGCGGGCGCAGGCGTGGATGCACGGCAAGGCGTATCGCGAGCGATACGAGTTTATTCCGCTGAGACAGATATCGCCGGAGCTGCAGCACGCGGTGATTGCGGCGGAGGATGCGCGGTTCTATCAACATCACGGGTTCGACTGGCAGGCGATGGAGCTGGCGGCGGAGAACGATGTGAACGGCGGGCGGCGGCTGCGGGGTGGGTCGACGATTACGCAGCAACTGGTGAAGAATTTGTTTTTTGGGACGGAGCGGTCGCTGGTGCGCAAGGGCGCGGAGTTCACGCTGGTTCCGGTGGCGGAGCTGCTGCTGGGCAAGCAGCGGATCCTGGAGCTCTATCTGAATGAGGTGGAGTGGGGGCCGGGAGTTTATGGCGCGGAGGCGGCGACTGAGTATTACTACCGGAAGCCGGCGCGGGGCGTGGGCGCGGAAGATGCGGCGCGGCTGGCGGCGATTTTGCCGGCTCCGCTGAAGAGGCGGCCGGAACGGATGGATCGATATAGCGGAATCATATTGGAGCGGATGCGGGAGATGGGGTGGTAGAAAAGCAGGGAACAGGGATTAGGGAGTAGGGAGTAGAACAGAGAGTTCTTCGAAGTGGAACCCGGAGGCAGGCAGGACGGTGATGAATCTCGAATCCTTCTATAATGCGCTGACCGCTTTATGGGCGCTGGGAGAAATCGTTCTCATTGTGCTCACCCAAACGCGCCAGGGCGGGGGCAAGATACAGGATCGCGGAACGCAGATCATTCTCTGGGTGGTTATTATCATATCGCTCAACTTCGACGGGTGGTTGCACCGCTTTTTCCCGTTCGACATGCCGGGAAGTCATAGCTGGCTGCGGCCGGCGGCAGTGGGAGTTCTGATTCTTGGCCTGGCCGTTCGTACCGTCGCCATCGTCACGCTGGGCCGAGCCTTCAGCACCAACGTGGCGATGCGCGCCGGACAGGCACTGGAGCGAAGGGGACTCTACGCGCTGGTGCGCCATCCATCGTATCTCGGCCTGGAATTGATTCTCCTGGCCTTTGCCCTTCACACCCGCACATGGGCCTGTTTTGCGGTTGTGCTGGGTCCGCCGACGCTGGCTGTGTTGTATCGCATTCATGTGGAAGAGAGGGCGCTTCGCCTGGCTTTTGGAACCGAATACGAGGAGTATCGCCGCAGCACTAAGCGGCTGATTCCGGGCATCTATTGAAGGGCTTTGCACGCCCATTCGGGTTCATAGCCGGTTAGGGGGCGATTAGGCAGCGGCCGTCGGTCTGGGCCTGAATTTTGCCGGAGTCGGCCAGAGAAAACTCCTGACGGAAGCGGCCGGTGGCGAGCTGGACGGTGACGGTGTGTTTGGTCATAGTATCGGCGTCGTTGCGGTAGATTTCAGTGAGCTTCCATTCGTCGCTGGAGATGTCGATGTTTACCCCTTTGAAGCGGGCGAGGCGGAAGTCGGCGTTCTGGCGCACAGTAGCGAGATCGGCCTGCATGGTGGGCGCGTAGATCCAGTTGCCGAGATTGTGGAAGCTGGAGTCGGAATCTCTGACACCGGCGCGGAAGTAAGCAAAATCGGATTCGCCGGCGGCGGCCAGCGCGGTTGAGGGGACGCCCGCCTTGATCTGCGCCGGCGAGGGCGTGGCGAAGCTTGCCGGGGACGGATCGGAATAAGTCACCTTGAAGAATTCATCCTTGCCGCCGTGGGAAGGGTCGGGGGCAATGAAACAGACGTAGACGTGGTCCTGGTGAGCGAAGTCGTTCATGAGGGCGGGGTCGTTGGCGCGGAGGAGCTCTTGGAAGGAGCGGCATGCGGTGGCGGTGCGCTTGTCAGGGCAGGTTGACTGCTGGATGGCCTGGGCTCTCGAGGCCCAGCGGGCGCAGTCGGCGGCGTTGAGATGGCCGGCGTTGCGGCACTGGTCGATGAGGGTCTGGGTGTCAGGGACGGGCGGCTTATGAGTTTGCGCGGATGCGGCGGCGCACGCGATCGCGAGGACGACTGGGAGGATGGGGTGGGGCTTCATTGTCTACGAGAGAAGGGTACAGCGAGGTTGGGTGTGGATCAATCGCGAAGGAGGCGCAGGAGGTTACCAAAGCGAGTCGGCGAGGGGCGAATCGGCGGGGTCGGTGGAATCGAGAGCGAACGACGACAAGGGCCCGGAGCGGGTTGGATTCCCGGGTCATTTTGCGTCGAATTTGAAGACGAAGAGCATTACGAGTAAAAAAGCCAACAGATATGCGGCGAGTATGCCGAATCGGCGCCAATCGCGCGATGCTTTGGCCACCACAGCCAGGTCATGATGAACCCGAGAATCGCGTGCGGCGCGATGACTAGGGTCTGTACCCAGCCGGGCCACTGAGCGAATTTGGGAATTGCCGAGAGCATCCAGCGGAACCCTCAGAATAAACGAGAGGCGCGCTCGCGGACTCCTTCGTGTTCGAGAAGCCAGCGTTTGCGTTCGATGCCGCCGCCGTAGCCGGTGAGTGTGCCGTTAGCGCCGATGACGCGATGGCAGGGGATGACGACACCGATGGGGTTGGCGCCGTTGGCGGTTCCTACTGCGCGGACGGCGGCGGGCTGGGCGATGCGGCGGGCGAGCTCGCCGTAAGAGATGGTTGTGCCGCAGGGGATGTCGCGAAGGGCTTGCCAGACGGCTTGCTGGAACTCGGTTCCGGCGGTGCGGACGGGGATGGCGTCGATTGCGTTGAGGTCGCCGGCGAAGTAGGCTGCCAGACGATAGGTCAGGTCGTGGGGATTGCGCGCGGGAGTTAGCTCGACGCGGGCTGGGGCGTAGTGACGAGCGAAGAAGCGCTGGAGTTCGGATTCCTGCTCGGTCCAGAATGTCGCGCGGAGATTGCCTTCGTCGTCGGCGACTAAGTAGATGTCGCCGATGGGAGTGGGGAGATGGTCGAGAGCGAAGTGGAGGGTGGGAGTCATTTGACCTTTCGCGCGTCTTAATGCGTATCAGAATAACCGCAATACGCTCCGCAAACGCGACAATGGTAATTCTCGCCCCGCGGCAGGGAATGGTTTGAAATGCAGGTCCTTCGACTCCGGTCGCCGCGGCGACCTCCGCTCAGGATTTTCGATTGGGAAAGATGGCTTCCTTGCCTTCAAGGCGCGGGTCAGGAGACCCGCGCTACAGCCGACCAGGAGGCCGGCGGTACTTCGCCGTGCATGGATGGGGCACAGTAATCCTGGAGCACTTCTGCGGAGTCGGTGAGGAGGATTTGGAAGAGGCGTTGAAAGAGGCCGGAGTTGCCGTCGAGTTTCTTGCGGCGGGAGCGAAGGAAGGCGAAGCGGAAGGGCGAGCGGGATTCTAGAGCGGCGAGGAACGGCGGAGTGAAGAACTGGTGCGCCTGGGCTACGGCCATTTGGATGAGCGAGCGCCAGCTCATGCGCAGCAGCGCATTGTGCGTGGTGCTGTCGTGAGAGAGCGCGTCCATGCGCGCGGC
Source organism: uncultured Acidobacteriota bacterium (assembly GCA_963788435.1). Taxonomy (GTDB): domain Bacteria; phylum Acidobacteriota; class Terriglobia; order Terriglobales; family Acidobacteriaceae; genus Telmatobacter. Next base: position 36,479 of record CAWBIG010000174.1, read on the forward strand.
GGTGAGGTCGCTGAGGTTGAGGAGCTGTGCTGCGAGCGCATCGAGGGGATGGCCGGCGCGGACGGCGCGGGTGAAGAGCGTATCGGAGCCGCGGGCGAGGTCCTCGTGGACATCCTGGAGGTCGTCGCCAAGCTGAAGGAGGACTCCCCAGAGGAAGCTGAATTCGGCATCGGCGTTGGAGAGTGTGCCGCGGACAAGTGCGGCATCAGCCAGGACGGAAGTGCCGCCCTTGGCGCAGGTGATGCGGAGCAGCGTGGATTCATCGAGCGCGCGGCTTTGGCCGAGCTGGAGGACGCTAGCCTCCTGCGCGGCGTGAATGGCGAGCAGCGACGCGTAGACGTCGGGGTGTTGCGGGCGGGGAAACTGCTGCTCAATGAGGGTGACCATGTGCCATGCGCAGGTCTCGTGATGGCCGGCGGGCGGGAGGGTGTTGCCCTGGAGGCGCAGGCGGAAGCGGCGATTGAAACTGCGTTTGTCATCGCTGGAGATGGAGCGCTGGTCGAGGTAGTTGTCGGTGTAGGGATAGAGCAGGCTGTAGGCGAGGATGGCGGGGGTGAGAGCCATGGGCGCGCCGAGCATCGGCTGGAGACCGCAGGCTGTCCAGGCGTTGCGGCAGGCCTGGATGATGCCTGCGCTGGGGAGGGTGGGATCGAAGCGATGGGCCCAGCGGGCGAGCTCGGTGCCGACGGGAAGGAAGCTGCGAGTGAGCAGATCGATGGCTTCAGGGCCGAGGTCAAGGGCGTGGGCGGCGAATTGGGCGAAGGCAGATATTAGATGGGATTCCGTTTGGCTGGGCGTGGAGGCGCGGGTTGGGACGGTTCCGTCGAACGAGTACCCGGCAGTGGTGTCTCCCGCCCTTGCGACAGAAAAAAGTCGCAAGGACGGGGCACGGAATGTCATGGTCGAACGATCCGGGATTCGCGCCAGCCGCTTGACATCGCGAAGGGCGCGGTCGTAGGCGTGCTCGCGGTGGCGTTGAGCGCGGAGGGTGAAGCTGGGGGAGGGATGGGCCCAGGGACCGGCGGATCGCTTCCAGAGAGCTGAGGTCTGGTGAACCTGCGTATCCAGCCAGCGGTCGGTGAGTAAGGAATCCATTGCTGGAAGGGATTACGTTGCGGGGTTGTGGGGAGTTCCTTGGAACAGGGACCAAGGGACCAAGAGAACGAGCTAGCGGTGGGCGGACCAGATTAGGAGGGCTATGAAGAGCAGTTGCATGGGGGCGCGGAGCCAGAGCGGGGTGACGGGCTTGCCGCCCAGGTTTGCGCCGGTTAGGGCGGCGTAGACGTTGGCCGGAAACATGGCGACGAGGAGCGCGATAAGGCCATACGCGGCGAACCTGTGGAGGTGATGCGGCAGCATGAGGCCGATGGCGCCGGCGAGCTCGAGCGCGCCGGTGAGGTAGACGAGAACCATGGGCGCGGGGAAGAAAGCGGGGATCATGCGGGCTAGATCGTGGCGCAGGCGATTGAAGTGGGCGATGGAGGTGAAGAGGAACATGACGGCGAGAGCGTAACGGAGACAGTCGTGCCAGGCGAGGAAGATGGGAACGCCGAAGCCGCCGAGGAGGCGGAAGATTAGCCAGGAGACGAAGAGAACGATGAGGACGGTCATGGGGCCTCGCTGGGGGTGCCGATCAATCAAGAGATAGCAGGATTCCCTGCGGGAATGACAGAAAGAAAAGCAAGGGCAAAAGCAAGGGCAAGGGCGAAGGCAGATTCCCTGGATCAGCGCGGGAGGGTGCGGTTGAAGATGAAGGGAGCGGCTTGCTGGGCAAGGTCGCTGAGGTACCAGGAACTAAGGAAGAGGGCGACGATGCCGATGGAAGCGCAGAGGAAGACGCGGACGGGGAGGGTGGAGATGAGGCGCTGTCCGTAATCGGGGTTGGAGCGGACGGGCCAGGTGAAGATGAAGCCGGAGAAGACGCTGACGCAGGCGGCAAAGAAGAGATAGGCGAGGGCGAGAAGAAGGCGATCGTGGAGCGGGGCGCCAGGGTCAAAGAAGGCGTGGATGGCGGTGCGGTAAATGACGAGGATGCAGAAGAAGAAAGAGGCGGCTTTGGCGAGATCGAGCATGGTGCCTCCTTTCTTCGGAGTTGGGCTGGCCGCGGTTGTATCCCCGGTCCCTCCGCCGCGGCGGACGAGGGACCGGGGGCACCCGGCCACGAGCCTGACGGGAATATTCTAGGCCGGATGCGGGGGGAGCGATCACGCCAACTTTGCGCGTATGCTGGTGGAGTGTTTCAGGCGAATCGCTTTCCTGTTCTCCTTCTAATTCCAGTATTGACGTGTGCGGGATGGTTGACTGGCCGGTGGGCTGGGGCCGGTGGAGTGGTGCGCGCGGAAGCAAGGGCAGCGGATCCCGATACGGCGTGCGCGAGCTGCCATCGCGAGATTTACCAGCAATATCGCGGGACGCCGATGGCGACGGCGAGCGGGCCGGCGGCGGCGGGATTCATCGCGGCGGACTTCTTTCATGCGGCGTCGGGGGTGAGGTACAGGATTTATGAAGAGGGCGGGAAGGTTTGGCTGAGCTATGAGCGCTCCGCCCCGGTCCCCAAAAGCGAGGGACCGGGGGCACCAGGAATTGGGGCATCAGGCTCTTCTTCATTAATCGGGCGGAGGGAGCTGATCTATTACCTGGGGTCGGGGCTGCGGGGGCGGACGTATCTGTTCGAGCAGGATGGGTACTGGTTTGAGGCGCCGATCAACTGGTACGCGAAGAAGAAAGTGTGGGACATGGCGCCGGCATTTCAGGATGCGCGGGAGATGCCGCTGACGCTGGCCGTCGATCCGGGGTGTTTGCATTGTCATGCGTCGGGAGTGGCGACATCGATGCCGGAGGCGCGCAATCGCTATGCGGGAGCGCCGTTCGCGCAGGGAGGGATCACGTGCGCGGCGTGTCATGGCGACGGGGCGGCGCATGCGGCGTCGGGTGGCGAGGTGAAGATGCTGGATGTGGATGCGCTGCCGGCGATGCGGCGCGATTCGGTCTGCCTGAATTGCCACCTGGAGGGACAGGTTGGAGTGACGCGCGCGGGGAAGAAGCCGGAGGATTTTCGGCCGGGGGATGACCTGTTCGACTACTCGGTGTTTTTTGTGCATCGGGGGGAAAGCGGATCGGGCGGGCGGGCGACGAGCCAGTGGGAGGCGCTGCTGCGCAGCCGGTGCAAGATTGTGTCGGGGGACAAGCTGACGTGCACGACATGCCACGATCCGCACGGAGGGCCGGCGGCGGCGGAGCGGGTGGCGTATTACCGGGGGAAATGCCTGGAATGCCATGCGGGGATGGCGAAGGGGCATCACGAGGAGAATCCTGACTGCACGGAATGCCACATGGCGCGGCCACCGTCGAACGACATTGCGCACGAGCAGGTGACGGACCACTGGATCCGGACGCAGGTCAGCGATGCGCCGCTGCCACGGGCGACGACGGGAGAGCTGGTGAGTGTGGGCGGCGTGAAGGCGAGCGATCGCGACCTGGGACTGGCATACGCGCAGCTGGCGGCGCAGGGGGATCGCGAGGCTGGAGAGCGGGCGCTGGTGCTGTTGCGCGCGGCGGAGGCAGAACCGGGCGCGGACAGGGATCATGAAGTGCACGCGGAGCTGGGATTTCTGCTGGAGGTAAGCGGGAACACTGCGGGAGCGGAGGCGGAGTATGGCCAGGCGCTGTCGGCGGACGCAGATGACGAGCTGGCGCGAGGGAACCTGGCGCTGATTGAGGCGCGCGGGGGGGCATATGCGGAGGCGGCGCGGGACTGGGGGACGGTATTTGGGAACGATCCGGCGGCTCTGGAGGCAGGATTCAATCTGACGGTGGTGGAATGCGCGGCAGGGCAGCGGGACAGGGCGCTGGGGACGCTGGACCGGATATTGAAGTTTTCGCCGGGGGATGAGCGGGCGGCGGAGATGGCGAGGGCAATCCGATGGGGGAAGGAATGCAGGGGAAAAGCGAAATGAGGACGGGTGGAGGTTGACGGAGGGGATACGGATGGGGAGGTTATGGAAAACGGGCGAAAACGTTTGCAGGAGGGCGCCGGGGGTGGCTCGGGCGAGACGGAGGCGGCGGATGTTACAGGCTGGTAAATCGGTTTAGATAAACAAAGGCGCGGAATGCCGGAAAGTGATTCGCAAACCTATGAGAATAGGTATCTAAGCTGCCGAAAGCGTTTCCATGAAAAAGCGCGGATTGAGTGCCAGATACCAGCATACCCGGTGGCAAATTGCAAGTTGACATTGGGAGCCGGTTTGGTTATTGTTTGCTGTTACTTCGGGGATAGACTTTTTCCCTCACTCCTAATTGCAAGAAGAGTTTGGAGTAGGTACCCCGGTTTTTGCGGACCCACCGTTGCGGCGGGCGAGCTTGCACCACAGGCGGCATGACCAAACCCGCCAAAGAGCCAAAAACAAGTCAACAGAAAAAACAAGAGCAGCTTCAGGAGACCGCATGAACAAGAAGATTCGCGCAGCACTTGCGCTGGCGTTTGCCTGCGCAAGTTTGGTGCTTATCACGCCCGTGAAAGCACAGTCGGTCTACGGATCGATATTCGGCACAGTGTCGGACAGTTCGGGGGCGGCAGTGCCGGGCGCCACCGTTACCGTGACCGATGAAACTAAGGGCACGGTTTTTACCGTGACCTCCAACGGATCCGGGGACTACAGCGTTCCTCACCTTATTCCTGACGTATACGACCTGAAAGTCGAAGCGAAGGGATTCAAAGCATTTGAGACGAAGGGCATCCAGGTAGAAGCGGACACGGCGCCGCGCATCGATCCGACCATGACGGTGGGCGGAAGCACTGAAACGGTGACGGTGAATGCGGACCAGGAGCCGGAGTTGAAGACGGACAAGGCCGACGTGGCCACCGTATTCGACCAACAGCAGATGGCAGCATTGCCGATCAGCGATCAGAACTTTACCAATATTCAATTGATGCTTCCCGGCGCGCAGAAGCTGGGGTGGTCGCACGCGGCAGACGAAAACCCGCAAGCCTCGCAGCAGATCCAGGTGGACGGGCAGGCATTCGGCGGAACGGCATTTGAGCTGGACGGCACCGATAACCAAGATCCGATTCTCGGCATCATCGTGGTCAATCCTCCGACCGACGCAGTGCAGGACACCAAGATCACAACGCAGAACTTCGACGCGGAGCTGGGCAAAGCAGTTTCAGCGGTGGTGACGGCGCAGACGCGCTCGGGCACCAACGGCTTCCACGGCGACGTATACGACTGGCGCACGGGGAACGCCAATCTGGCGCGCGATCCGTACAGCCAGGCGCCGGACTCGGTCACCAAGGCAGCCGGCGAAAACGCGTCGATTCCTCCAGGCTTGAAGAACCGGTTTGGCGGATCGATTGGCGGACCGATCAAGAGAGACAAGGCTTTCTTCTTCTTCAACTATGAAGGGCAGCGGCAGAAGGTGGGCGTGGCCAACACGGACACGGTGCCGACATCGCAATTGGTGAGCACCTGCCTGGGATCGACAGTCGGGCCGGAAGGAATTCCGGGCTGCGACTTCAGCGACTACGCGTCGACGTATGCATCGCTGGGAAAGCTGACGGGCTCGCAGTTGATTTACAACAACACCGGCAACGCGTCCTATAACGCCGCATTCGCGAAGAACGTGGTTCCTTCGGCGCTGGTTTCGCCGCAGGCGAAGGCGCTGTTGACGATCATGGAGCCGTACAAGCCGAACGTGGCCACGACGGGCCTGAACGCGATCGAAAACAACTATGCGGCCAGCGGCACGGGCCTGTTCAACTCCAATGCATGGACGGAGCGCGTGGACTACACGTTGAACGACAAGGCGCACATCTTCGAGCGCATGTCGCGATTCACCGACATCCTCTCCGGCAAGGTAATGTTCGGGGCGGCTGGCGGCCCTGGATTCGGGTTGGGCAGCCCTCCGTACGGCGGCAACTCGACCGGCGCCAACGACAGCGTGGCGGTGGGCACGGACTACGCGCTCAGTTCGAAATTGCTGACGGACTTCCGCCTGGGCTATTACCGCTACAACATCATCGATACGAAGTACGACCAGGGTGTGGAGTTTGCCACGCAGCTCGGAATTCCGGGTGAAAACCTGGGCGACTATTTCACCTCCGGCGCGCCGGGCTTCGAAATAAACGCGCCATTCGGAGGCGCGACCTCGCTGATCGGCGGCGGCCTGGGCATCAATCGCTGCAACTGCCCGTTGACGGAAAAAGAGGACCAGTTCCAAATCGTGAACAACTGGACCAAGATCATGGGCAACCACTCGCTGAAGGTGGGCGTGGACCTGCGCTATGCACGGAATCTGCGCGTACCTTCGGACACCGACCGCGCGGGGCAAAACAACTTCTACACCGGACAGACGTCGGACGCCGGCTCGAACGGACTGGGCTGGGCCAGCTTTGCGATGGGTGAAGTGGGCCAGTACGGGCGGTATGTGGGCAACGCCGCGTACGACGAAACCAATGCCAAGGAATTTCAGAAGCGGACGTTCTTCTACGGGCAGGACACGTGGCGCGTAACCCCTGCGCTGACGCTGAACCTGGGGCTGCGGTATGAGCTCTACTTCCCGGAGGCAGTGAACGGCGTGGGCCACGGCTCGCTGATGAACCTGACGGATGGGTACATGCACGTGGCTGGAATCGGCGGGATTCCATCCGACATGGGCTGGGGATTGAGCTACTCCAAACAGTTCGATCCGCGCATCGGCCTGGCCTACCAGATGGATCCCAAAACGGTAGTTCGCGCCGGCTACGGACGGAGCTTCGATACGGGCGTATTCGGATCGATCTTCGGTCACGTGGTGACGCAGAACCTGCCGGTGCTGGCGGATCAGGCGATTCCCTCGCCCAGCACGACAACAGAAGCGTTCAATCTGGCCAACGGGCCGGTGGCGAACGTGTTTCCAACGGTTCCCGCGAACGGGCTGCTGCCTGCCGAGGGTTATTCCGTGAGCCCGAAGACGCGGCCGAATCCGCTGCGGTTCCCGACCATCGACGCATGGAACATGTCGTTGCAGCATGCACTGACGCCGACGATGGCGATCACCATCGCTTACGTGGCCACCAAGGGCACGCATGACCTTGGCGACGGGGACAACAACAACACCAACCCGAACGAGTCGGCGCTATTCCTGCCCGGATCGTACAGCGTGACAGGCCAGACGCTGAACTGGGATCCGAGTGGACCCAGTGGGCCGCTACCTGCCGGGTATTCAGGCGGGGTATCGAACTCCAAATACTTGAACCGGTATTATGGGGGATCGCTGCCGGCCTGCAAGGACCCCAACTACATCAGCCTGAGCAAACTGCAAGCGGCGGATGGCGGCGATACCAGCCTTCAGGCCGGGATGTGCGGCTGGACGAATGGTATTTCCGACTACAGCGACGACCTGAACACGGAATACGATGCGTTGCAAATCACCCTTGCGCAATCGATGTGGAAGGGACTTGCATTCAACATGAACTACCAGTGGGCCAGCGCGTTCGACGAGGGCGGCGGCTACTCCACATGGAGCAAGGTGCCGGTGCACGGGCGCGACGGTAACGTGCGCGACCAGCAGCTTGTCCTGTACGGGAGCTATGACCTGCCGTTTGGAAAGGGCAAGCAGTTCCTCTCCAGCGCCAATCATGCGACCGACCTGTTGATCGGCGGCTATCAGTTCAGCACGGTGCTGAATTTTTCCGGCGGACTGCCCTATACCCTGGGCTTCAGCAGTTTCGGTACTGACCTGGACTGCAACCACGACACTGGAGGTTCATCGGCGCCATGCCGTCCGAACGCCAGTGGACGGTTGAAGACCCAGATCACGGGCTACACGGCGAGCGGCACGGGCGTGGGCTCGCGGTCGTTCTGGACGCCGCAGCCGACCAGCGGCGGGATCTTCTCGTTCCCGGGGCTGGATAAGATCGGCAACGGCGGGCTGAACAACTACATGGGACCGAGATTCTTCAGCGACGACTCCGCGATCTCCAAGACGTTCAGCATCTGGGAGAGCGTGAACGCGATGTTCCGGATGGATGCGTTCAACGTGCTCAACCACATCAATCCGGGCAACCCGAGCAACTCGGATATTTTCGGCAATGGCCCAATCAACGGCGAGGCTGCGGGCTGCGTTCCCAACGGGGATTGCGGACCACGCCAGCTTGAATTCTCTGCTCGCATTCAGTTCTAAGCGAGGAGCCGCAACAAACACTTGCACGCGGGGGGGCTTCGGCTCCCCCGTTCTTTTTCCGGCAGGGAACGAGGGACACAGGGACAAGGGACAGGGAGACGAGGGAATTAGACTGGGAGCAGGGTAGGTTCGGATGTATTTGAAGTGGATTTGTGCAGTGCTGGCGGCGGTGGGGTGCGCGCAGGCGCACGGCCAGACAGACGTTGGTGTCAGCGTGGATCAGGCGCAGGCGCAAAAGTGGACGTTTGAGGACGCGCAGACACTGGCCGGCAAGGGGCGGCTGGATCAGGCCATGAATATTCTGAACCAGCTTGCGGCGAAGACGCCGGAACCGGCGGGAGTGGAGAGGCTGCGGGGCATCATCTTATATCAGAGGAACGAACTGCCGGAAGCAGTGACGGCGTTCGGCAAGGCAGTGGCGCAGGACGCGGGGGATCGCGAGTCGCTGGAGATGGAGGGCGTGAGCCTTTTCCGGCTGGGGCGGCCGCAGGACGCGCTGCCGTACCTGGAAAAGGCGAAGACAGCGGTGAAGAGCACGAACGTGGAACCGGAGTACGTGCTGGGCCTTTGCTACGCAGACGCGGGACGCTACGACGATGCGCGGCATGCGTTTGCGGAGCAATACGGATTCAAGCCGGACTCGGCCGAGGCGTATTTGCTGGCCGGGCGGCTGTTTCTGCGTCGGGAGCTGAAGGCACAGGCGGCGGAGCAGGCGCGGAAGGCGTTGGAACTCGATCCGAAGCTGCCGCTGGCGCACCAATTGTTGGGGGAAACGGCTCTGGCGGGCGGAGATTTGCCAACTGCGATCCAGGAATTGGAGGCGGAGCGAACGATTAATCCGCTGGATCCGGAGCTGTACGGGCGGCTGGGGGATGCGTATCTGCGCGCCGGGCAATACGACGATGCGCAGCAGACGCTGAACCGCGCAGTGCTGCTGGAACCGTACTCGACGGAGCCGTACATTCTGCTGGGGGAGACGCTTTTACGGTTGAAGGATCCAATCCAGGCGCTGCAGTACCTGGCGCGCGCGGAGAAGATGGACCCATCGAATTACATAACGCACAATCTTCTGGGGCAGGCGTACAAGGCGACGGGGCAGCTGGCTGAGGCGAACCGGGAATTCAAGCTGGTGGTGGAGATCCAGCACCGGGACGATCCCCGGCCGGCGGAGAAATAGAAGTGAGTTCCTGGGAGAGACTGAAGTGGGGCGGCAGGCGGCGATGTTTTTTCGCGGGGCTGCTGGCGATTGCGGGGCTGACTTGGACCTGGCCGGCCAGTGCACAAAAGCAAAGCGCGGACGCGGCCCATGCGGCGGCGCTGCGCGAAGCGGATGCGGCGTTTCATGCCGGCTATTTGGCGTTGCAGGCGGGGAACCTGGACGAGGCGCGGACGCAGTTTGCGAAAGTGGTGGGGCTGGCGCCGGAAATTCCCGACGGTCATGAAGCGCTGGGTGCGGTGCTGACGTCGCTGGGCCGGCCGGCTGAGGCGGTCCCGGAACTGGAACTGGCGGGAAAGCTGAGGCCGAGGGACGCGGGGATCGAGGCGGATCTGGCGATTGCACTGGCGCATGCCGGCCACGCCACCGAGGCCATTCCCCACTTTGAAGTGGCTCTGAACCTTGGCAAGCAGCCCGAAGATGCGATGTTCTACGACGACTACGGGCGCGCGTTGTTTGCGACGGGCAGGCTGGAAGATGCTCTGAAGGAGTTTACCGAAGAGGAGCTGCTGAGCGGTCCGCAAACGGAATTGGATGACACAATCGGGTCGGTCTACGCGCAGATGCAGCGCGGGGACGAAGCCAGGGCGGCGTTTCAGCGTGCGCTCGATGAGGGCCCGATGAACATTTCCGCGCGCGTGCATTTGGGTGTTTTGTTGCGACAGCAGCACGATATTGCCGGGTCGCTGGCGGTACTGGAGCCGACCGTGACGCTTGACCGGCAATATCCCGCGACGGCATGGATGGAATACGGACGGACGCTGGCTGCGGCGGGCAAAGATGAGGAGGCCGTGAACGCCTTTGAGAAGGCGTTGGCAGCGGATCCTGCGGTCTCTGGCGGAGCGGGCGAGCTGGCCATGGCGCTGCAACGGCTGGGGCGCCAGGAGGAGGCGATTCCGTGGTTTCGAAAAGCGGTTGCCACCGACAACCGTAACGCGGCGATGCTGACCAACCTGGCGCTGGCGCTGACTCTGACGGGCAAGGCGCGCGAAGCGATGCCCTACTTTGCGCAGGCGCAAACGCTGCACCCGAACGACGCGACAATTGTGAAGGATCGGGGAGTGGCGCACATTCAGCTTTCCGCTTTCGACGAAGCGATCACGGATTTCAAGCAGGCGCTGACGATGGACCCCAACGATCCGCAACTGCACTATGACCTGGGATTGGCGTACAAGTTTAAAGATCGCATGGACGTTGCGGTTGGGGAGCTGAGCAAGGCAGGAGAGATGGATCCCACGCTGGAGGATCCGCCGTATACCCTGGGTATTCTTTACATGCAAATGGGCCGGCTGGATGATGCGGTTGTGCAGATGAAGCGAGCAGTGGCGCTGCGTCCCGACAATGGAAACGCGTGGGCAATTCTGGGTAGCACCCTGAAGCAGGATGAAAGGCTGGAGGAAGCGAAGGACGCGCTGGAGAAGGCGATCCCGCTCCAGCCGGGGCAGCCGGGACCTCGAGTCAACCTGGCCGGAGTACTAGCGGAGCAGGCGGCGAGTTTGAATGCGCAAGCGGAGACGGCGGAGGGCGCCGGAGACACGGCCAAGGCAGACGAGTTGCGGGCGCAGGCGAAGGCGCTGCGCGGACAAGCGGCGGAGTACCGGAAACAGGCCGCGGAGTTGAGCCAGGCCGCGGTGAACCGGCAGCGAGCGACATTTCTGCTGAACGCTGGAAATCAGCTCCTGTTGAAGGGGCAGATTGCAGATGCAATCGCGCGTTACCAGGAGTCGATTGCAGCGGACGCGACGTTTGCAGAGCCCCATCTCCAGTTGGCGCTGGCTTACGATCGGCAAGGGCGCAGCCAGGAGGCCGTTTTGGAACGAGAAAAGGCCACTCAGCTGAACAAGCAAGCAGATTGAGGGGCTCCCGGACCGACAATAGGGTGATCTGAATCCTGGGAGCTGGTTGACCCCCTCGTATGGGCTTGGTAGACTCAGAGTGCGGGGTGGAGCAGCCCGGTAGCTCGTTGGGCTCATAACCCAAAGGTCGCTGGTTCAAATCCAGCCCCCGCAACCAATTAAGTCTAAAAATGAGGAATTTTTTAAAGGGCCGCCCCTGAGCGGCCTTTTTGATTTCGGCTTGAGTGTCAATGAAATGTCCGTGTCCTGCGGAAAAGCTTGGCTCTGAGCGGCCGGCATCTGCTCACATCCGTTTGGTAAGGAGAGGTCCTATTTGTGAAGCAGAGTTTTGCAGCAATTATTCTCGGTGGTACCGGACAAGTCGGAGGTGCAACCGTCGTGGAACTGCTAGCAACTTCGGAATGCCGGGAAGTGGTGATGGTCACCAGAAAGCCCATTGCGCCGCGATCGCGGGTGCGCAACGTCGTTCTCGATACCGGAGCCGCGGACTTTGCCGAGCGCATTGCTGCCCTTGCCCGCGGAGTATTAAGCCAAGGTCCCGTCAGTGCCGTGAGCTGTGCGGGTGTCGGTTCTGGATCGATGCGCTGGAGCGAGGAAGAATTGCAACGACTTGAGGTCGGCGTCGTCGGTGCCTTTGCGCGTGGCTGCCACGACGCCGGAATCTCCCAGTTTTGCCTACTTTCTGCTGCAGGAAGCACAGCTCGCAGCCGGTTTCGCTATGTGCGAGTAATGGGCATGAAGGAAGACACCGTGCGTAATGTCGGTTTTGCCCGCCTCGCCATATTTCGCCCCGGCATCATTGTAGGCAACGCCAATACTCCCGCCTGGGCCGGCTGGTTGGGAAGCCTTGTGCCTGGATCGTTTGGCAATATTGATCAGCGAATTCTCGGTCGCTCCATCGCCGCGGAGATAGCTTTGCACAGTGGCGAGGCTGGCGAAGTTAGTCGCGAAAACGCAGCAATGAAAAAGCTCGCCGCGCAATTCAATCGCGTGCCTTAGGACATTCTGCGTGGAGCGCATCGGGCTGTTATCGCCAATTGAAATCGTGATCGGCCAAAAGAAGCCGAGTAATGAGGGGCCGTCAAGCCTACGTCGATCCGTTCCGATCGGAACTTCGGCATTCACTCACGCCCCTGCGCGGTCGAGGTACTGACCGAGGGTTTGCCGGGACAAAGGAGCGTTGTGGCCGAGGCCCGGCTCCGCGAGCATACGGTCGCTTGCTGCAGAACATAAACTATAATTCCCGCTATGCCTACCGAAGAGGAGGGATATCTGTTCACTCGGAACGATCCCTACGATCGCGCAGTTCCCATTGAGCTCGTAGTTCCCAGGCTGATCGACAGCCGCGCCTATATGGACATGATTCGCTCCTACAAACTCGAGGCGAATGCCTTCGCCGTGTGGTATCTAGGTCAGAACGGATTCATCCTCAAAAGCGCCTCCGGCTCGCTGATCGGGATCGACTTGTATCTGACAAACAGTTGTGCCGCCCGGTTTGCGCATTTGCCCTTTCGCCTGGACCGACAACTGCCAATCTTCATCGAACCCGAAGATCTGGACATCGACGTCTTCATCACAACGCATTCGCATGATGACCATGCCGATCCCGAGACGTTGCGCAGGATGAACAAGCAGGACACGCAGTTTATCGGGCCGTTTGACTCGATGGGGGTCTATCGGAGTTGCGGTGTGCCCGAATCGTGCATGCAAATGATCCATCCGGGGGAGGCCGTCGAGTTGAATGACTCCACTTCAATCCAGGCGACGTTCGCTTTGCCCACGGACGCCACGGATTTGAATCACACGGGAGTGCTTTGCCGGTTTGCTAACGGACTTACCTTCTACAGCACTGGAGATACGGCCTATGCCGAGGTGCTGGGCGGGTTGCTGCCTGTCGATGTAGATGTGTGCGCAATCTGCATAAATGGCGGCTTTCACAATCTGGCCCCAGCCGAAGCGGCAGCAATCATCCATCAACTTCGACCCAGAGTGGTGGTGCCATGTCACTACGACATGATGATCAATAACGTAGGCTCACCTGCAATGATGCGGGTAGCCCTGGATCTTGTCGGTTCCAAAGCTACGTTTAAGGTGATGCGCTATTACGAAACCTGGGTCTATCAAAGAAGTTAGGTCGCCAATTTGTATCCGCTCTGGCAGCCGAAGCGCACGGGTAACTAGGAGTTATGCATTCTATGGAGATTTCCCTCGCAGGCAAAGTTGCTGTAGTAACTGGAGCTTCTTCAGGAATCGGTCTGGCCATCACCAGGACTTACCTGGATTGCGGAACCAAGGGAGTTGTAGGTGTTTTTCGCCGGAAGGAAGTGCCAGACGAACTGAAGGTCGCTCAGGAGCGCTATCCGGGAAAGTTGGCGATTGTCCATGGAGACGTGGGAGAGGAGCAGACTGCAATCGAATTCACCAGGGTGGCCGTCGAGCGGTTTGGCAGGATCGACATCCTGGTCAGCAATGCGGCTGTGAGCGTGATCAAGCCCCTCCATATGCATACCCCGCAGGAGTGGGATGAAGTGATGAATTCCAACGTAAAAAGCCTTTATTGGGCGGCGCGGCACGTGATTCCGGTCATGATGGAGCAGCGCACCGGCCTGATTCTGATCAGCGGCTCCATATCAGGCGAAGCAGGAATTCCTACCCAGGGCGCTTACGCGCCTTCAAAGGGCGCGCTGCACCAGATGACGCGGCAAATGGCGATCGAGTATGCGCGGTACGGAATCCGCGTGAATACAGTTGCATGCGGGACGGTGGACACTCCAATCGTTCATAACTCAGCAAAGGCGTCTGGCGATCCCGAGGCTTACTGGGCCATGCTGCGCAACGGGCATCCCATTGGCCGAATTGCCGGGGCCGATGAAGTGGCGAGCTTTTACGCCTATATGGCAACCGACCTGGCTAGTTTCTTCACGGGCGCGGTCCTGATGATGGACGGCGGCTACACGGCCCAATGAGGAGATGGGATGAAGACGATGATTGCCGCTCGCTATCTAGGACCGTATAACTTGCAGCCATGGGAAGTTCCTCTCCCGGAGATCGGCGAGGAAGAAGCTCTAATTGAGATGGTAGCCTGCGGCATTTGCGGGTCCGATATCAATATTGTAAACGGCACACACCCCCGCGCCAGAGCGCCGCTCACCATAGGTCACGAGCTTTCGGGCCGCATCGTGCAAATCAACAGCTCCCAGGGCAAGTTCGCAATTGGCGACCGGGTCACCGTGTTTCCGCTTATTGCGTGTGGTCAATGTCACGCCTGTACGCATGGAAATTCCCATGTCTGCAGGAACCTGCGGCTCTATGGTTTCGATGTCGACGGTGGCATGGCCCAATTTGCAAAGCTTCCGGTTGGAACGCTGCTGAAGCTCCCGGAGGGATTGCCGGTTCGGACAGGTGCCCTGATTGAGCCCTTGGCGGTTGCCGTTCACGGCGCGGCTCGCGCAGATCTTGAAGGGGTAGCGTTGGCGGTGGTGCTGGGAGCGGGCCCGATCGGTCTGCTGACCGCCCTGGTTGCGCGAGCGCGCGGGATCAAGCACGTCATAATCAGCGACGTAAGGCCATCAAGGCTGCAGCTGGCGCAAAGCCTCGGACTGCATACGGCAGAAGCCGGGAAAAGTCTGAGGGACACCGTGATGGAATTGTCCAGTCAGAATGGCGCCGACCTGCTGTTTGAGTGTGCCGGCCATCCTTCTTCTGCAAGGGAAATGACTGATCTTGTTCGCTCCCGCGGAGTGATTGTGAACCTGGGGGTGTTCAAGGAGCCAATCCAAGTCGACATGATGGCAATCAATTTCAAGGAGATTGAACTGAGGGGTTCGAGGGTATACGCGCGCACGGATTTTCAAGCGGCGCTCGACTTGGCGATGCAGCTGCCTCTCGAGCGCATTGTGTCCCACGTTTACTCCTTGCAGGATGTGAGCGCTGCATTTGAACAGTTCCGATCAGGCGAAGTGTGCAAGGTGCTGATTTCGCCGGTTTGAGCAGATCAACGATTTCGGTCTAACGTTCAGCAGAAGAAGAGGATGCAATGGAACGGAGACAGTTTCTAAGAAACTCAGCCATATCGGGCGCCTTCCTTGCTCTTTCTGGCGCCAAGGTCTTTGCCAATTCTGCAGACGCGCGGATTGACGTCTTTGTGGACGAGCCGCAGGGCGCCATCTCGCCCAATTTGTACGGGCACTTTACCGAACACATTGGCGGCGTGATCTACGACGGAGTCTGGGTAGGGTTGAACTCGAAGATTCCCAATCAATACGGGATCCGGGCCGAGCTGATCGAACGGTTGAGACAAATTCATGTCCCTGTAATCCGCTGGCCCGGAGGCTGCTTTGCAGACAGCTACGACTGGAGGGACGGAATTGGTCCGGCTGCCCAGCGCCCCACGCGGACAAATTTCTGGGAAGTGGATCCCGATGCGGCGAGGCTGCATGAGAAAGGCAAGCAGATCTTTGAACCGAACCAGTTTGGCACTAACGAGTTCGTACGCTTTTGCAGGCTGACCGGAGCGGAACCCTATCTAGCCGCGAATCTGAGAAGTCTTCCGCCTCTCAGCTTTGATCGCTGGGTGGAATATTGCAACTCTCCTGCGGGCAGCACTACGCTTGCGCAAACGCGAGCGGCGGCGGGATTTCCGGATCCCTTCAACGTTCGTTATTGGGGCGTCGGCAACGAGAGCTGGGGCTGTGGCGGAAACTTCACCCCGGAAGAATATGCTTCGGAGTTTCGCCGCTACACCAGTTGGCTTCCCAGTTACGGTGTGGACTTGCAGTTAATCGGCTCCGGCCCCAACGGGGACGATCTTGATTGGACTCATCGCGTCTTCGAACAACTATTCTCGGACCACGCATACGACAACTCGAAATTCACCGGGTGGTCAGTCCACTATTACTCTTCCAACCTGAGTCGCGGCCGAACGACGGATTGGATCAAGAGCAAAGGAGATGCGCTCGCGTTTGCGGAGATCGACTGGTACGAGCTAATGCGCCAATGCAATCGCATCGACGAGATCATTCAGGACCAGTGGACGGCGATGGGACAGTTCGACACTGCGCACCGCGTAAAGCTTGTGGTCGACGAGTATGGTCCCTGGTATCGGGAAGGCACGGAAATGGATCCGACCCACATTTTCGGCCAGCAGATCACAATTCGCGATGCGCTCGCCACTGCTCTGACCCTGGACACCTTCAACCGCAATGCAGAGAAGGTAAGCATGGCCGCGAATGCGCAACTGGTCAACAATCTTAACGCGTTGTTTCTGGCACACGAAGACCACTTCATCACGACACCAAATTATTCTGTCTTTGAAATGTATGCGGATCATCAGGGTGGACAGAATCTGCGTGCATTGTTCTCCGCGCCCGACGTGCACTATATACGGGACGGCGAGCCCGCGCGCTTCTGGGGATTAAACGGGTCGGCATCGCAAAAAGACAAGGCGGTAACCTTAACCGTCGTCAATCCCGATCTGACACGGTCTATGAACACGCAAGTTGGCTTGCGCGGCGCGAAGATCGTGCAGGCGAAAGGCATAGTGCTTACCAACGGCGACATGCACGCCCACAACACCTTCGACCAGCCGGACAACATAACGCCGGCTCCGCTCCAGGTTTCCATCTCGCAGGGTGCGGTAATGGTGAACATTCCGCAGGCTTCTGTAACGAAGCTGGAGATCGAGATTATTTAGGACAGGTCGCAGAACCTGATGTCTGGAAAACTTGAAGACCACCATCTCCGGGGGACCTATGAATCCGACCCCACACACGCCTCAGCCCCGTCCCAGCGGCAAGCTAACCGCTTCCCTTCTCAAAAGCACCATCGTAGCCGCCCTCGGTGGCCTCCTCTTCGGTTTTGATACAGCCGTCATCGCCGGCGCAACCGGAGCGCTCACCACCTTGTTCCATCTCTCCCCGGCTTCGTTGGGACTCACCGTAGCAGTTGCCTTGTGGGGAACCATCGCAGGTGCCATGCTGGCGGGTATTCCGGGCGACAGGTATGGGAGGCGCAACAGCCTGCGGGGTCTCGCTATCCTGTTCTTTGTCTCGGCCGCGGGCTGTGCATTGGCGTGGAGTTGGCTTTCGTTTGTGATTTTCCGGTTTGTTGCCGGACTGGCCATCGGCGGCTCTTCGGTCCTGGGGCCCATGTACATTGCTGAAATCGCGCCGGCTAGGTGGAGAGGCAGGCTCGTGGGGTTCTTTCAGTTCACCATTGTCTTCGGAATCCTGGTGGCGTACTTCTCCAATTACGTCATCGGGACGCTCTCTTTGGGCAATGCGGAATGGCGCTGGAAGCTCGGCATCTCCGCCGTGCCCGCGGCCTTGTTCTTTGTCATGCTCTTTTATATTCCGCGAAGCCCGCGCTGGCTGGCCAAGAAGGACCGGATCGATGAGGCGCGAGAAGTGTTGGCGGTGATCGGCGAAGAAGACGCGGAAACGCATCTCCGCCAGATCGTGGAATCGCTCGACGCCGAACACGCGCAGGGCAAACAGCGTCTCTTTTCGCGGAAATATCTCTTCCCCGTCTCGCTGGCCATCTTAGTAGCCATGTTCAATCAGCTCGCCGGCATCAATGCCATCCTCTATTACCTGAACGACATTTTTGCGCGGGCCGGCTTCACCAAAGTCTCCGCAGACCTGCAGGCAGTGGTGATCGGAGCCACCAATTTGCTCTTCACCGCAGTGGCCATGACCGTAATCGACAAGCTCGGCCGCAAGAAGATGTTGCTGATTGGCTCGGTGGGAACGTTCGCATGTCTGGCGGCGGTTTCCTATTTGTTCTATAACGGCCGGCACGAAGACCTTCTCATCTGGCCGCTTATTTGCTACATCGCATTCTTTGCGTTTTCCCAGGGCGCGGTCATCTGGGTGTACATCAGCGAAGTGTTTCCCAATGCCGTCCGCGCCAAGGGCCAGAGCCTTGGCAGCTTCACGCACTGGTTTATGGCGGCCGTCCTGTCGTGGGTTTTTCCGCTTCTTAGCGCCCGTTCGGCCGCGGTGCCCTTCATGTTTTTCGCCGCCATGATGGTGGTTCAGTTCTTCGTCGTCCTGTTTGTCTTCCCTGAGACAAAGGGCATCACGCTGGAAGATATGCAGAAGAAGCTCGGCATCGAGTGAACGGCTTCGGCTACTTTATCCCCGATTTGCGTCATGATTGCAAGTTTCCGGCCATCGATGCGAAGCCTTCCCCCGGTTTGATAACGGTTCCATCGCAAAGGGCATTGCGGCCCCAACACCGCCGGCAGCGCATCCCGAAAATCCCGCGCCGAGCGTGGACGCAGGCCGAACCTCCGCCTAACGACGCGAACCTGAAGACAAAAAGGAAGCATCGACCGGTTCTCAACCCTGCTGAATCAAAGGGCGCCTGATCTCCCGGTCGGTCTCCCCATTTCGTTTGACCCTGATGACTCATCTGTGTCATTGAGGGTTCCGCAATCAAGTGTCAGCATTCGCGCATGCGAGTCAATCTCATTACTCAACCGTCTAACCGCTCCGAATCAGCCGCGGGACCGATTCCGATCTCGCTGATCATTCGCCCAGCGCGCGGTTGGCCCGGCGACTACGAATACTCTACCGACAGCATGGCGCTACTGCGATTGCTTCGGCAAGAAACGGAGCTTCCCGCAGATGAACTGCAACGCTTTGAAAAGAACCTTAGCGCCTCACTCGGTGCGCGTCTGATGGGCGTGGAACTGAGTGACAGTGTCCTCACGGACATAGGCTACTTCATCGACTAGGAGCGCCCCTGCTCGTCCTTTGCGTTCCGTCGTGCGCTTGGACTCCGTTGACCCAACCCTGAGATCCAGCCTTTCGCGCGACGCACGGCGCAACCTCTAAAGAACCTCATGGCGCCGGTCGGATGCTTCTACACTGTAGAAAGATCGCGTTGTGAGCTCTCAAGAGATGGAGAAGCGCATGGAACTCGGCATGATCGGTTTGGGCCGCATGGCCAAGTCGCAATCGGACGCGCTTGTGGTCTTTGGTGTGACGGGCGACCTGGCCCACAAGATGATCTTTCCGGCGCTCTATGCGATGGTGAAGCGCGGCGCATTGAATGTACCGGTGATTGGCGTCGCCTTCCCAAAGTGGAGTCTGGAACGCCTGCACCGGCGCGCTACGGACAGTATCAAGCGATCGGGCGGAATCGACGACAAGCGCGCTATGCAGCATCTTCTTTCGCTGTTGAAGTATGTGAGCGGAGACTATGCGGACAAAAATACCTTCACGGCCATCAAAACTGCATTAGGCAAGGCCCAGCGTCCGGCTCATTATCTGGCCATCCCGCCTGCTCTTTTCGAGACAGTGATCAGAGGGCTGGGAGCCGCGAACCTTGCTAAGAATGCGCGCGTGATTGTTGAGAAGCCGTTCGGACGCGATTTAGCCTCTGCGCGTGAGTTGAACAAAGTTGCGCATGCGGTGTTTCCTGAAGACTCGATTTTCCGGATCGATCACTTCCTGGGAAAGGAAGCGATCATGAATATTCTCTATTTCCGCTTTGCCAATTCGTTCCTGGAGCCAATTTGGAACCGTAATTACGTAGCCAGCGTGCAGATTACGCTGTCGGAGGATTTCGGAGTAGGGAAGCGCGGCGCGTTTTACGAGACAGCAGGCTGTTTGCGCGACGTAATCCAGAACCATCTTTTCCAGATTGTCGCTTTGCTTGCCATGGAACCGCCTGCGGGCCGGCATTTTGAAGAGGTCCACAACGAAAAAGCCAAAGTCTTTAAAGCTATGCTTTCTCTGAAGCCCGACGATATGGTGCGCGGCCAGTACGCCGGCTATCGAAAGGAGCCAGACGTGGCGAAGCGCTCCGATGTTGAAACCTTCTGCGCTCTGCGCCTGTCGATCGATTCATGGCGTTGGGAGGGTGTGCCCTGGTATCTGCGTTCAGGTAAGTATTTGCCAACCACTGCGACCGAGATTGTGGTGGAGTTGAAACGGCCTCCACAGAATTTGTTTGAAGACGCTGTGAAAACGACGAGCAGGTCGAACTACCTGCGCTTCCGGCTCTCTCCCAGTTCGGCAATCGCTCTGGCTGCCCGAGTAAAGCTCGCGGGCCAGGAGTTCATCGGAGAAGAGCGAGAGCTTTATCTTTCTGATGAACAGCCGGGAGAAGAAACACCTTACGAAAGGCTTTTGGGCGACGCGATGAAGGGCGATGGGGCGCTCTTTACTCGCGAGGATGCGGTTGAAGCCGCATGGGCGGTGGTTGATCGCGTCCTCAAGAGCCATCACCCGGTGCGCTCGTATCAACGCGGTACCTGGGGGCCAAAGCAGGCTGACGCGCTAATCGCCACGGACGGAAGGTGGCATAATCCCGCCGCATAGGAGCATCCGGCGTAAGCCAGACACAGTATGTTCCTAGTTTCGGGATCAGGGCTCGGAATCTCATCCGAGCCTGATGATGAGGATTTCGAACGCGATGCGCGGTTCAGATTTCCCAAGTCAAGAAATGAGGACGAAACGGCCGGATCTCATCGATCCGGCCGGAACGTTTGAGCGACTGCAAATTGGCGATGAGCGCGGGCGGCGGCTGTTTCGGCAGCAGGTAACGTGCTCAGGCGGCAGGGCGCTGGATGGTTTCAACCACGACGGCCGGGGCGGCTACGGCGGGCTGTGCATTTGCCTTGCTCTGATTGTGCTTCATCAGAATCATGATGCCCAGCACGATGTCGATGAGGATGTCACCAGCCAGCGGCGGGATCATCTGGTTGCCGTCCCTGGCGCCCAGAAGCACGATTCCGACTCCGATGACGATGGGGAGCAACGCTTTCGGGCCCCAGCCCTTTTTCCATGCGAACCACGTGAGAAGAATCTGGATGATCATTGTGCGTCTCCTTCGGTTTGGATTTGCCGCTCGGCGGCTTCATGCAGGGACGACGGCACGGCAGTGTTCATATTCCCGTCGCTTCAACTTTTTTGCCGCCGCGCGTCCAGGGGCAATTTCATGCGGAAACGGGAACCGGGCCCCAGCGCTCCTTATGAGCGCACTGGAACCCGGCCGGCGGAACTCGAATTCATCCTGCTCTGAAGGCCCTCCTTTATCTGAAAACCCGGTGACAGAGCCGCTCCGCGATGCTATATTGCTGTCACTCGGAAATCTTCCCCGGGTCCCGCGGGTGTTCGCGTACATACTTCCTCTCCCACCGGAAAGCGCATGCAAACCGCCCTCGAAGACTTGATGAACCAGGTGGACGCCACTGTCCGCGGAGCCGTCCGGCACAAGCTGCGGGTGAGTCTTCGTGCGAATGATTTCCGGGAACAGAACCTCGACGGTTTGGATGTTCTGCAGGAGATTCGGCTCAAGCTGATCCGCCGGTTCTCCGAATCGGGGGAGACGGCTTCGATCCAGGAGCTGACCGCCTATGCGGCGACGGTGGCTTACCGCACCTGCTCCGACTACTTGCGGGCGCGCTACCCGGTCAGGACCAGCCTGAAGAACTCGCTTCGCCGCATCCTCGACAAGGCGGACGATTTTGCGGTGTGGGAGACCGCCTCCGGTGAACCGATCTGTGGTTATCCGGGCTGGAGAGGGCCGTCGTTCGCCAAGGCTTCCGCGCGCATCCAGGAATTGCGCGAGGACCCCTACAAGCTGCCCGCTGAAGCGATTTCCCGGAGTTCCGCCGATAACATGACCCGGCCGCAGTGGCACGGGCTCTTGCACGCGGTATTTGAATATACCGGCGGACCGGTTCCCCTCGACGACTTGATCGCCATAGTGGCGCCGCTGGTGGGCATGGAGGATGTGCCCGACTCCGGCGAAGACGACGGCAACGGCGAGGGGGAAACACCAGCACTCGATCAGCTCCGGTCACGGGATCCGGGCCCGTACTCCAACTGGCTGGCATCAGAGCGGCTCAAGCTCTATTGGGCCGCCGTGCTCAAGCTCCTGGTTTGGCACCGCGTGGCCTACCTGCTGAACCACCGGGACGGCGACCTGGAAGCCCTTCCTTTATATGGAGTGGCCACGCTGGAGGAGATTGGCGAGGCACTTGAGCTTACGGACAAGCAATTCGGGCTGCTGGCTTGTGAGCTGGCCTCGCCTGAACCTCCGGTCACGCTCGCGCGGGGATGCCGTTTCCTGTTGTTCTGGAAGTACTTACCCCTCGAAGACAACATCATTGCGGTGGTGCTTGAAGTCACCCGAGCCCAGGTAATCGCCTACCGGAACAAAGCTCGAGAGAGGCTGCAGCGGCTGTTGCGGGGAGAAATATGAATTTTTCTTACCTCCATGGGAATATCCGCCGGCCGGGTACGTCTTGCTTCCGCAAAGGACCGAAGTGCGGCGGTAAGGACCTCCGCCGGCAGCGCTTCGGGAGGGTGTAACCATGGGCTCGCCAACGCGGACAGTCAATCCGGATTCTCCTCATCTGACCGAGGATCAGATGCGCCTATACCAGAAACGTGAGCTCGCGACCGAGGAGTTGCGCAAGGCGGATCGGCACCTGAGCGGGTGCGGCCGCTGCCGGCGCAACCTGCTGGCGCAAATGGGCCCGGTTGCGTTACCTGAAGACCTCATTCAGATGCCTGAGCCGCTTCATATGAGCTACGAATATATCGCTGGATATCTGGATGGTTCCCTGACTGCCGTGCAGAAGCGGCAAGCAGAATCTCATTTGTTTCTCTGCGCCAGTTGCAGTCGGGAGCTCGAAGGCCTGAAACAGCTTGACGCGCAGATGGCCGAGTCTCCCGCCCAGGCGCAGGAAGCGGTTCAGGGGGCCAGGGCCTCAGTCTCGGTGCGGAGGACTGTTCAGCCCGCCAAGGCTTCGGCTGCAACGCCCTTCACCCTCCGCATGGCTGAGTTCTTCCGCGTCCCGGGCCGCATCCGCGATTTCGGCCTGGCATTTGGGGCCATGGCCGCGGGGATTCTGGTGTTGATCCAGGCGAACTACGTCACAACCCCGGGAACGGGAGGGAGCGGGGATGCCGCCCGGCTCCTGATGCCCAGCGTCCACGGTCATCCGGGACTGGGGATGGGCGGGATTCTGCTGTTGTTACTCGGTGCAGGCTACCTGTGGTACAGCCTGCGTCGCAAAAAGTAGATCACCGGTCCCGCGCTTGCCGCCGGACCAACGACTGCATTTCGGGGGAGAACAAAATCATGGCCAAGCGTCCTGGCGGTGTAATGGTGCAGGGATCGGAGCCCACTCGCTCGCAGTTGATTCCCGTAATCACAAAATGGGAAGACATCGGAAAGAAGGCGCAGCTCTGGCCGGCCATCTTCTGCATTGCAGTCTTTTTCGCCCTGTCCATCTTCAAGCCTGACTCGGTCATCACCATCCAAACCTACGATCAGGGCCAGCTCCTGATTCCCCAGGACTGGATCTACACCTCCATCTACCTGATCGTGTTGGGCGTCTTTCTTACCACCGTCAGCTTGTGGTTCATTTACAAGCAGGTCGGCAAAAACAAGTCCTGGTGGCTTCTCTTCGCCGCCATGGGCTTCAGCGCTTATTTCCTCTGGCTGTTCCGGACCCAAGGCCAGTTTGTCTGGCTCTACGAGTTTTTTCATAACACCCTGGCCGGCGGAGAACCCGATCCCAAACAGCCGATTCCCGAGCTCTTCATGCGCCACTTGCTCGGCACCGGCTTCTTTGAGGAATTCGTAAAGGCCATCCCCGTGCTCGTGCTCGCCTGGTGGACACCCAAAATGGACCAGAGCATGCGCACCAAGATCGGAGTCGAGGAGCCCCTCGACGGCATCCTCATCGGCGCGGCCTCCGGCGGCGGCTTTGCCATCGTGGAAACCCTCGGCCAGTATGTCTCCAATTACCTCAGCGACATCTTCCTGCGCGTTGGTTTGGCGCAATACAAAATCGTCGGCGATGACGCCATTAAGGCGGTGGTGCCGCATTTGAACCTGGCCCAGTTGGTCAAAGTCATTCAGGACGGCGCCAACATGGTCGGAACCAGCCCCGCAACCGGCGATTTGATTACCCGCTCGCTCGATCTATCCTTCGGCCACATGGCCTACTCCGGATACTTCGGCTACTTCATCGGTCTCTCCATCATCAAGCCCGATCATCGCTGGAAGATCCTCAGCATCGGCCTCGTTTCCGCAGCCATACCCCACGCGTTATGGGATACATTCGCCTTCAAGGACATGACCCTGGTCATGGCCTTGACCGCCGTCCTTGCCTACGCCATCCTGGCCGCCGCCATTCTCAAGGCCCGCGAAATCTCACCCAATCGCAGCCTCCTGCAACCCAGCGTGATCTTCGGCATGGAGCCGGCCGTCGCCGGCGCCGCCGGGTCCAATGTTCCCGTCGCGGTGCGCATGGCCCCCGTCCAGGTTGCCGTTCCTCCCATGCAGGAGATCGTCCCCGCTCAGAACGAGCTGCCCGCAGGTTCGGGCAACCGTCTGCGCGTCGGCACAAAATATCTCATCATCGCTCCCGGCCTGCGCCTGCTGGAACACCAGGTTCCCGGCCTGGTTGCGGAAACTCGCGGCGGTCCCGTGGCGGAAGTCACCCGCAATCCCGCCAATCCCACCGTGCTTGGCCTTACCAATTTGTCCACCACTCCTTGGGAAACCATGACCGGCAGCGGCGCGCGCCGCGAAATCGCTCCCGGCCAGACCATCAAGCTCGCTCCCGGTACGCGCATCGACTTTGGTTCCACCGACGGAGAAGTTGCATGAGGATCGCCTGCCACCATGGGTATATCCGCCTGCATTTGCCGTCGTTCCGTTGTGAGGCGGGTACCCTTCAACCGTCATCGACATCCTCATTCCCCGCTCTGAACGCGTGGCTGACCAGGAGATTGCAATGAGCACCCAGCAAACTGAAGTTCCCCGTGAAACGCTAAAGAAATTGCTCGAAAAAAATGGTGAAGGCCTGTTCCAGGATCGCGACCGCTGCGAAGGTCTTCTCAAGGATCACTGCGGATCGTATCGCCGTGAAATTTCCGCGTTGGTTGGCGCGCTTGACGAGCGTATTCCATTGGAGCTCAAGTCCTCGTGGCAATCCGCCATGACGCCTGAGGCCATGCGCGCCCGTCTGGTCCAGCGTTTGGAAGAGAACCGCGGTCTCGCGCCGGAAGTCGCCGCATGGGCAGTCGACACCTGGTCCTACGCACTGGGCGTAGGCCTGGCCCGCACCTCCGATC
The DNA here is from genome assembly GCA_963788435.1 of uncultured Acidobacteriota bacterium. Taxonomy (GTDB): domain Bacteria; phylum Acidobacteriota; class Terriglobia; order Terriglobales; family Acidobacteriaceae; genus Telmatobacter. The sequence goes on from CAWBIG010000174.1 coordinate 61,819, forward strand.
GCGTCGACGATATCCCCGCCACCATCCTGCCCTCCGTCCAGAAGCCGGGGCTCAGCGTAGCGGAACGTATCGCCAGCGACCGCGGTGCCAGCTCAGCTCCAGTCCTCGACACGCCCCCGCCACCCCAGCGCACCACCCAGAAGAGAGCTGGAATCGGGGCCGTCGTCGCCCTGGTGCTCGCCGGAGCCGCCTTCGCGTATTGGCACAAGCCACCGGTACCTCCGCCGGCGCCGATTCACAAAGACAACGGCGGCAGCAACGGCGGCACGAATGGAGGTACCAACGGCGGCACGAATGGTGGAACCAATGGCGGCACTAACGGCGGTACAAATGGTGGAACGAACGGTGGCACCAACGGCAACTCCGGAAACAACGGCACCAGCGATGGGAGCAATTCCGGAACCAACGGCACCGGAACCACCACCGGCGGCAACACCTCGAATTCCGGAAAAGGAGTAACCACTCCCGCGCTCCGCATGCCTGCAGGCACTCTGCTTGTTGTCCGCCTCGATCGCCCCGTCAACTCTGAAGAAGTGGAGCAGGGCGACCTTCTCGCTGCCACCGTAACCTCGCCCATCGTGGTCAACGGCGACGTGGTGGTTGCCACCGGAGCGCATGCACACCTTCGCGTTGCATCCGTCGATCCCAGCGGCCAGAATGATGGAACGGAACATCTCTCCCTCACCCTCGCCGACGTCGATTCAGAACACGGAAAGGTGCATGTCGTCACCCAGACCAGGAGCTTCAACGGCCCCGCCAAAAAGGCCGACGCGGCAAAGCGTGCCGGCATCGGAGCCGCCGCTGGAGCAGTCGGCGGATACGTGGTGGGTCATCTGTTCCACCATGGAGGCGCCGGAGCCGCGGCTGGAGCCGGTGGAGGAGCAGTCACCGGCGCGGTTACGGCCAAGGCCGGACCCGTCAAGCTGCCCTCGGAAACCCGGCTGGAGTTCCACCTCTCCCAGCCCGTCACCGTTTCGGCCAAATAACCCGTCCGGGCTGGCGGCGGTTCGCCGCGCCAGCCCGGGCATTCACTCGTCCATCATCGAAGGAGATTCTCATGCCGGTAAGACCGGGTGGCGAATACGCAGGAAGGCCGTTGCACATCATCTGGCTTCTGGACTGTTCTGGATCCATGGCGGAGAGCGGCAAGATTGAAGCGCTCAATAATGCCATCCACGAAGTTATTCCCGCCATGCGCAAGGCCGCGGAAGGCAATCCCGAGGTGCAGTTCTACGTGCGCGTCATTCGTTTTTCCTCGGGCGCAAGCTGGCACATCGCCCAGCCCACCAGCCTCGCCGATTTCAAATGGGTCGATCTCCAGGCGGAAGGCGAAACCGATCTCGGCCAGGCTTTCGCGCTGCTCGCCGAGGACCTCCAGCAGCTTCCACAGAACACCCGCATGTTGCCGCCCCAGATCGTGCTCATCTCTGACGGCAAGCCCACCGACGACTGGCGCGGCGCGCTTCAGATCCTGCTCAGTCAGCCATGGGGCAAGCGCGCCGTTCGCCAGGCCATCGCAATCGGACAGGATGCCGATCACGAGACCCTGCGCAAATTTGTCGACAATCCCGAGCGCCCCGTGCTCCGCGTCGACAATGCCGAGCAACTGGTGCGCTACTTCCGTTACGTCTCCACGTCCGTCGCGGGCACGCCGCCCGGCAAAGACGCTCCTCCAACTCCCGAGATCAAGCAGCCCGCAGCTTACGACGACTCCGCATGGTAAAAACAAGCACGATCCAAAAAAATCGCCGGATCTCCTGGAAGACAGCGCACGCATCGGTGCGCGGAAGCTCCCATGTACGTTCCGGATTGCCCAATCAGGACTCCGCCGCGTGCAGCGTTGTCGATGGCGACGGCGCCCGGTCCACCACTGCCGTTGTGGCCGTCTCTGACGGTCATGGTGGCGCGCGCCATTTTCGTAGCCAGGTCGGCTCCGCGCTGGCGGTCAACATTTCCATTAACGTGGTCCGCCAGTTCTTGACCCAGTTTGACGGTACAGCTGGCGCTGCGTCGCTCACCCAGGCGCATCTCGACGCGCTCCAGCGTACCCTCGTCGCCGATTGGACCCAGGCCGTTCTCTCTGACTTTGCCTCCAATCCGTTTACTGAAGAGGAACTGGAGCCCCTCGATGCGCACGGAGAGGAATCCCGCGCATCGGTCGAGGAATCGCCGGTGCTCGCCTACGGCGCAACCCTCCTCATCGCCGCTGGAACGGAGCAACTGCTCATCTATCTCCAGCTCGGCGACGGCGAGATCCTCTCGGTCTCCGCCGAAGGAGTTACCACCCGCCCGCTTCCCGCGGATGAACGCCTGGTCGGCAACCAGACCACGTCCCTGTGCCAGCCCGATGCGTGGAACGACTTCCGCTCCGCATGGGTCGTCGCGCCCAATCTGCCCGCGCTCGTGCTCCTCTCCACCGACGGCTACATGAATTCCTTCCGGTCCGATGAAGACTTCCTCAAGATCGGCGCGGATTACCTGCAAATCCTCCGCGAGCAGGGCATTGCGTCTCTTGCAGAAGAAATGCCTGCGATCCTTGAGGAGGCGACCCGTCAGGGCAGCGGTGACGATATCACACTTGCCGTTCTTCAAGGCAGTATCGCCCGCTCATCCGCCTCCGCCGCCCAGAGCAGCGCGCGCCCGCCCATCTCTCCCGCCTCCCGCTCGGCCTTGATTGAGCAGCTCAAAGCCCGCCATAGCAGCCAGGATCGGCGCATCGCAGAACTCAGCACGCGGCTGGAGCAGACCAGCAAATCCAATCGCCGCCTTCGCAACATCGTCCTCCTCCTGGTGGTCTGTGCGTTGGCTGCCGCTGCATGGTTTTATCGCGACCGCATCTTCCATTCCGTCCGGACTTCCGATTCGCATCCGCAGGTTGGTGGCGGCAGCGGCGGCGGTAACGGCAACGGCAAACACCCGGCGGGAGAGAAAGATGTGCCCAACGCTCCCGGCGGCTCTTCGCACGTTGTCATCCGCGAGTGGTTGCTCTCCATCACCAACGGCCCTGTCATCAACCTGAAAAAGAAACTCACCATTGCCAATAACGACATCGTTCCCGGGCAGTCTTCCGGCGAATACGCCGAAGTAGCGGAACAGAGCGGCGTTATCATCCTCATCAATCGTTCCAAGGATCTATGGAAGGCCAAGACGGGAGGCGGCAAAGCCAAACCAATCAAGAATGGCGACCACGTCGTTCTTGGATCGGAGCCCATTGAGGTCACATTCAACAAAGATGTGAGCGGCAAAATCACGCCGGTTGTTCCTCCGCCCGCCCAGACTGTGCCTACGCAGGCTGCACCCCAGCAGGGTGCGCCTCCGCCGACGCCCGACATTCCCGGCGCCACGGGAGGCCTCTAGTGGCTGGCGGAATCCTCAAGCCGGGCCAGACCGTCATCGCGCGTAATATGAAGTCTGCCGTCGTCATTCAGGACATCGTGGGCGAAGGCGCGCAGGCTGAGGTCTACCGCGCCGTCATCGGCGCCGCTCAATACGCGGTCAAGTGGTACCGCCCCGAGTACCTCGCCGCCGACCGCAAGGTCTGGGATCGCCTCCGCGTCGCCATCAACAGCGGCTCGCCCACTGAGCAATTTCTTTGGCCCTTCGATTTGGTCTCCGCGCCGCGCAGCTCCGACTTCAGCGGGTACATCATGCCCCTCAAGCCGCCCGAGTTCGTCAGCATGGTCGACCTTCTCCGCCGCAAGGCCGAGCCGTCCTTTCGCGCGCTCTCAGTCGTCGGATTCAACCTCGCCAATAGCTTCCTCAAGCTGCATGCGGCCGGCCTCTGCTATCGCGACATCAACTTCGGCAACGTCTTTTTCAACCCCGAGAACGGCGACATCCGCATTGCCGATACCGACAACGTCGACGTCAATCTCCGCACTGGCAGCATCAAGGGAACTCCCGGCTTTATGGCCCCGGAAGTCGCCCGCAACCAGGTCCAGCCCAACGGCATGTCCGATCGCTTTTCTCTCGCCATCCTGCTTTTTTTCGTCTTCATGCTCGGCCATCCCCTCAAAGGAAAGCGCGAGCTCACTCTTCCCTACGATCCCACCGATCCCGACAAGTCGCGCCGCCTCTGCGAAGACGATCCTCTCTTTGTCTTCGATCCCATCGACGATTCCAACCGTCCCGTCCCCGGCGAGCACGACCCGTTGCTCAGTTTCTGGCCCATCTACACAACTTCGTTGCGCAAGCTCTTCACCCGCGCCTTCACCGTCGGTCTCCACGACCCCGCCGCCCGCATCATGGAGAACGAGTGGCGCAAGGAGATGTGCGCCCTGCGCGACAGCATCTTCTGTTGCGAAAGTTGCACCGCGGAGAATTTCTTCGATATCGAGCTGGCCCGCCAAAAGGTCCCCATGAAACCGTGTTGGGGTTGCGGCCAGGTGCTCCCCAATCCGCCGCGCATGCGCCTCGGCACTGATTTCGATCCCCAGCTGGTCGTCCTCAGCCCCGGCGCGCAGCTCTTTCCCCATCACCTCGAGCGCGACACCTACAACTTCGCCACCGTGCTTGCTGAAGTCGGAATCAACCCGCTGGGATTGCGAAACCTCTCCGCCCAGACCTGGTCGGCCGTCGGACCCAATGGCAGTTCCAGCACCATCGGCAAAGGACAGTTCCTATCTCTGGATTCCGATTGCCACATCAGTTTCGGCCGCGTTGAGGCGCAAGTCAGGGTTCGCTGATTGCGGTTGATATGCTGCAGGTGAAGCGAGGCACGAGCATTCGCAGTTCGGATATTCGATTGTGCAGTTTGTAAAACAGTCCCACTTCTATAGCGAATGATCCCCGTTTTTTCTCCGTCTGTCCCGGGAATTGTGAACCAGGATTCCGCTCCTCTTTCCGCTTCTGTGTTGGCCCGGATTTGCGGCTGGATTCGGGGTTGCTTGCGCGAAGCAGTCGCGCCGGAAGACGCCCTCAGGGATGCTCGATCGGCGCCAGCAACTGGCCACCCTGTCCTTGAATCTTCCCTGCAATGACGGTGATGGATGCCCTGGGTAGGAGAATCCTATGGCCTTCATGCCATTGCATTACGCTGCGGGCCGGGGGACCGTCTGGCTCTGCATGGCTGGTAATCCCGGAGGAATGCCAGACGTATTGGGCGGCGCCAAACGTGACGACCTTCACCGGACCCTCAAACGTCGTTGCAACGGTGTCGTTCCCATTCCGAAATGCGATCTGCACATCGTGCGCATTGCTCGGATCCTTATTCACAAGCAGCAGCGACCAGTCGCCCCCGGGCTGCTGCACGGCATACGCGGTCACCACCTGCCGATTGGTTTCGTCAAGCAGATTGATCGACGCCGGATACAAATGATGTACGCCGCTTCCGTGCTTCACCCAATCGAGATTAATGAGCTGGCTGGCGAAATACTGGGCCGTGTATTGCTTTATGTTCAGCTTTTCATCGCTCACGAAATTCCCATACGTCGACCAGGCATGACAACCAGGATGCAATGGTTCTGGTTGCACCGGAGAGTGATAGTAGGCAGCTCCGGGACCGGCGGCGGTAAGAAAAGCGCCCACGCTGTCAGTCAGCCACAAGGCGGAAAAAATGTCCTGCATGGGATCTGTAAGAGACCACGACACATTGCTCTCCGTATTGAACAGAGGAACACCGGCGGGAACGCCATCTTCTCGCCATGCGTCAACGGTTGTCTTGATGAACTCAGGCTCGCGGAATAAGTCCGACCAGTTGATGACGCACGGATCGAGCGGGTAATGCTCAAACGAAACGAAGGCAAGGTCATCGAGGGCTCCGTGCGCCTTCAGGTAATCGAGGAAGCGGCCGAGCCAGGAAGTGCGGCCCTGGCTGTCCGGCCACACGCGTATATCGTTGTTCACGCCCGTGAACACCGGACCCCCCAGCTTCAGCTTCCGATCCACTTTATGCAGCGCCTTTGCCCACTGAACATAGAGTGCTGCGTAATCTTCGGGCATCATGTAGGCGCCGTCGGGCTCTTCGCTCATTTCCACGTAGGACACCGCGTAGCCGCGCTTCTCAATGTAAGTCAGCTCCGCCGCGCTGTCCTCGGGAGTGGAATAGATCATGGCAATGGGAATCATCGCGGGCAGATGATGGGTGTAGCCGCTGGTGAAGAAAAGATCGAACCCACTCTGGATGCGGATTGGAACGATCCCGTCCGCGGTGTGCCACGGATCGAGAGAGGACGTCTGCGTGATGGTCTGCGCCTGGCTGGGAGAGTGGGACACCAGATCGATGAACTGCCCCAGCGAATTGAAATTCCCGGCGGCGATCTCGCTGATGGCATATCCGACACAGTTGCGCGGATCGGCGCTTCCGTGGCTGTCGCAGGTATTCGACGATTCGGTCATCAGGATGCGCAGAAAGCGCGTGACGACAGGGTGATCCGCAAGCCTCTGGACTTTGCTTCCGCCCGACCCCGCCGTCACGCTGCCATAGGGGAATTGCGCCCATAATCCATCGGTCTGCTTGTTAAGAGCGTCTTCCTTGCCGGTCCAATACTCCACCACATAACTCGTGGCATAAGGATTCGCCCACGAGATTTGAATGGCATCGATGGCCTGCGGCAGGCCGAATTCGACCACTACCCATTGCGGGTGCTCTGAATCGGGATCGCCGGTGAAACGCTGCGTCAGATAAGGGTTGCTCTTCCAGTACGTGGAGAGATCGCCGTCCGTCATGCGCGAGTATTCGTCCTGGCCAGAGTCGCTTCTCGTCGTCCCACGATGAGGCAGGCGATAGCCGTAGGATTCGCGCAGAAACGTGCCGGGTTCCGCACTGCCCACAAAATAGCCGCTCTTGTTTGCTTCCTCACTCCATCTTCCGTTGGGGTTCCAATGCCACGCATCGTAAGTAAGCTCGGTGTTCTGGCGATACGTGATCGGCCCCCAGCCCGCGGATAGTCCCGCTTTCACCACCGGCTCGGAGTAAACAGCATTGAACTCTTCGGCAGGGAGAATGTCGAGGGAGGTTCCCAGCGCCTTGTCAGGATCGAAGGCGATGGAGTTGGCGGGAGTTGTATCCACATTTACTGTCTGCGCGACTCCGGCCAGGTTGGTCATGGACGCAAGCAGAACAGATGCAAAGACCAAAGAGACTCTGACAAACCCGAGATACATCTCTTTTCCTTTCCGTTCCGCTGTTGCGCGCGAGAGACGGCCGGGCGCGGATTGGGATCACCTCGGAAACGCGAGCATCCAGGCAATTCAGCCTCGCAGTGGAAATGAATCCGTTAGAAATTGAGTTTTACGCCCAGCTGCACCTGCCGGGGAGAATTCGATTGATAAGAGACGACGCCGAAATTCGGATCGTCGATCGCTGTGTCGGGAGTCCCGAACACCGGGTGGTTGAACGCATTCTGCGACTCCAGGCGCAACTCCAGATTCATGTCCTTGCGCACGCTTTCCAGCGAAATCTGCTTCGCGATGGAAAGATCCGCATCGTACTCATTGGGCGTGCGCGCGCTGCCGATCGTGCGCGGCGCGGTGCCTAGCGCATATGGCTGGGGCAGCTGCAGCGACTGAGGATTCGCGAAGTACTGGTTGATCCAGTTGTGCCCGTGGTTGCGCCTGGGTGTGCTCACCAGGTTCGGCCGCTGCGAGCCGTAAGTCGGCAGCGAGGTTCCGTCGTAGGTGCTAAATGGCATGGGCCGCCCACCGGACAGGCGCCAAATGCCGCTGGTTTTCCAGCCGCCGATCACGGCGTTGAGCGCGCGGGGCATCTGGCCAAGAAACGTTTTGCCCCGCCCGACGGGGAGATCGTAGGTGTAACTAAACTGCAGCACGGTGGGGATATCGAAAGTGGACAGGCTATATTCGAGCCATGGCTTGTTGGGATCCTGCAGGCTGAGGAAGCTGCCCAGCCAGGTCACGTTGTCGTCGTCAGTCGATGCATCGTCCATTGACTTGGACCAAACAAAGCTGGCAAGGAACTGCAGGCCGTTGGAGTAAGTCTTTTCAGCAGTGAGCTGCAGTCCGTGATAGATGGAGTAGGCAATGGGAGGGACGTCCGTTGTAACCGAGGTGAACTGCGGAAACGGCACCTCGAGTTGCGCCTGCTGAATCTGCGGGCTCGACAGGACGCTGTTCGGATCGGTAATGACCCCATAGAACGGGTTATTCACATAGTTATTCAGCGCCGCTATCTGATTCTGCGAATAGTGCTCGATCTGCGGTCCCAGAATATTCAACTGGTTATCGCCGCCGAAATACAGGTGTGTCCCCTTCTTGCCGATGTACTCCACGTTGGTAAGAACTCGCCAGGGCAACTGGTATTCCAGGCCCAGGCTCCACGACTGCAGGTAGGGCGTTGCCTCCATGATCCGAATCGGCCCGATCGCTCCATAACCCACATCGTTCATCAAGCCCAGCGAACTCCCGGTCGGCTGAATCAGCCCGTTGGGATAGGGATTGCTCAGATGCAGCCACGGAGTCGCGCCGTCATTCTGGTAGGTGGAAATCATTCCCGTGTATTGATTGAAACCCTGTGTTCCATAACTGCCCACTCCATTGGCTCCCGAGCGTGTTTGCGAGTAATAGATCCCGTATCCTCCGCGCACCACGGAGTTAGGCGTCATCTGGAAGGAGAAACCGAATCGCGGCTGGAAATCGCTCCAGTCTGTATCGGTGATGGTGCGCTCCCGCGAGCTAGCGAAGACTTCGCCGCCATGCAGGGTTCCCAGAGCGGGCGCATCGAGCGGCGATACCGCGGCAGGGTCGAACCAGTTCTGTCGATTATGCCGATCGGTTCGCGGAAGCGAAACATCGTAACGCAAACCGATGTTGAGAACCAGCTGCTTGTTCAGTCTCCAGTTATCCTGACCGAACCACGCGTATTGGTAGTTCTCGGTGGCCGGTTCGAATTGGATTTCGTAGTAGCCCCCGGCGGGATTGCTGCTGGTCCCAATGGTGTTGCCCATCAAAAAGCTGGCCATCGAATCGCCACCGCATGTCGCCACGTCGTTGGGGCATTGGGAACTTCCATACACGTTGAAATTGAAAATGCCCTCTGGCGCATTGGTCTGAATGTAGTTCTGCTGGTGAAGCCGCCCCTCAAAGCCGACTTTCAGCTCCGTGGATCGGATCTGCTTGCTGACCGCAGCAGTAAATTGCCCCGTGTCTTGCCCTTGCTTGTAATTGCCGTAGGGATCCGTCCCCATGCTGGTGTATCCCGCGGAGTAATAGTCGCCGCTGCCAATGAAGATGGATGGAACTCCCACGAATCCCGACGAGCCCAGGTACTCGGGAAAGCCAAGCTTCCCCAGCGGATCCGTTATACCGGTGCTGGTGTTATAGGCGTCGATCTTCATCGCCCCGCGCGTAAAACCCAACGTCGTCACAAGCAGGAGGGTGGAGTTGAACGTGTGCGTATCATTCAGCGTGAACAGGTGGGCATTGCTCCAGTTGGGACCGCCCGCGCACGGGTCAACGAAGTTACCAAAGCAGTTGTACGGCGAGTTATGATTCCATTCCTGGGAATACTTGCCGCTGAGCAGATTGTGCTCACTGAAACGGTGATCGATCTTCACGTCGAATTGATCGTTGTAGTTGTAGTTAGGACCCGAGCCGATCCAGTTGTCATAGATGTTGCCGCCCTTGATGTTTGGCTCCGGAAACAGATTCATCATCCTCTGCGACACTGGGTCGATCAGGTCCCCGGCGGCTCCTGTTAACTGGTATGGCGTGCCCTTCAAATTCGGACTGCCGGGGCTGGCGTATTTGGCCATGTTGTTGTACGGGACAAAAGCTGTCCGGACCGGTCCGCCCTGGTTGGGGTCGTAGTGCGCTGAATAGGGATCCCAGATCTGCCCCTGGGCCACCGTGCACATTCCAGTGCCGTCGAAGGTTCCTCCCTGGGCCCCGCACACTTCTCCAAAGTCGCCCGCGCGCTCGGCGTCGCTGGGCACGCCGGCTTGGCTAGTGCTCATCGTGGTCTCGCGGGTCCCGTCCCAATCGAAAAAGAAGAAGGTCCGATTCTTCAGTACGGGACCGCCCACAGTTCCTCCGTAGTTATTGCGGCGCAGAGGCGCAATGGGAACGTCGTCCAGGTCGTTGAACCAGTTGTTCGAATCCAGCACCTGGTTGCGGATGAAATCGTATCCGCTTCCGTGAATTGTATTACTCCCTGATCGGGTCACCATGTTGATGACCGCTGCGCCGGAAAACCCAAACTCGGCGCTGAAGTTCGACTCCTGCACCTTGAACTCGTCCACAGCTTCCGGCGAGGGAGTGTAGACCGCTTGCGTGACTCCGCCGTTGGGCTCAAAATTGGTCACCGAGGCGCCGTCCATCAGAATGTCGGCGGTGGCGCCGCGACTGCCGTTGGA